>NZ_LDVA01000320.1:0-12812 GCF_050768715.1 Burkholderia sp. ZZQ-2
ACGCCTAGTCTTTCGAGCCACGGCTCTTTCCGCAGAACTACGCGCGAGAGGAGCAAGCTTACCGTCGCAGCCCCCGGCCTCTCCATTGCGACATAAAAGCCAAGCACACATCTCGTAGCAACGTCGAGAGCCACAGACAGCCACGGTCGACCGATAATCTGTCCGTCCAGTTCGCTAACGAGCAGGATGTCCGCTTGCGTGTGATCAACCTGCACGATATCTAACGGATGTCGGACCTGGAATGTGCCAGGGGCAACTGCAGCGTTCGGGAGGGCAGCTCGTGCCAAAGCATCCTGCTCGCGATAGGAGAGCCACCGTCGAGCTATTGTTGACCTGCTTGGAGGCGATAGACCTGCAACGCTGCAGCGACGTTTCACCTCAAGTACAAGATCAGTTGCAGGATGCGCAAGGTGTCGCTGATCAGGGAGCCATTCGTGCACGGCCTCGTCGATGACGCATTCGACGGCGGCGTCCAGTCTGCCCCCGGTCGCCCTACCCGGCTGCCTTGGCTCTAATGTGCTGGCGACCGGATCTGCGAGGAAACGTCGACGCAGGCGATATACGGTGGTGCAGTGAACGCCTAATAGCTGTGCTGCTCGTTCAGCCTGCTGTCGGGAAAGCACGCCGTTGCCAAGCGGTCGAAGCACGGACGCGATCTTCGCTGCTCGAGCGGCCCGCTCGTCGATCGAAGCCATATGGATCCCTATCAATCCACGCGACACGTGCGCCAGCAGTATTAAAGAACACATGCAACGTGCTAGCAACGTTAGTGAACATTGGCCAAGTTTCTGTTGCAGAAGCGCAACAACCAAGCCGCCGCCAGAAAACTTCAAAAAGCCCCTGTTCGCCAAGGCTTCTTTGAGAATTTCCGCTAGCAACGTTTCTGAACACGGCTAGCGCTAATAATGAACGCCTACAACAGCACGCGAAACACGCGGCCGACGCCGATCGCATCGGCCCACGCGAGCGGGCCGCACGGGTAGTTCACGCCCTTCTCCATCGCGAGATCGAGATCGGCGGGCGAGCACACGCCCTGGTTCACGGTGTCGGCCGCTTCGTTCGCGAGCATCGCGACGGTGCGCATCGCGACCATGCCCGGCACGTCCGCGACGCCGACGACGCGAAAACCCGCTTGCTGGAACAGGCCGACCGCATCCGCATAGGCTGCGTCGCTGCACTGCAGCGCGCGCGTCAGCGCGACGAGCCCGGCCTGCGCGTAATCGCGCGCGAGATCGACCAACACGAGGTCGGCCACGCCCGTTTGCGCGGCGCGCACGGTCGCGGTGCGGCCGTCGGTCAGCGCGCGACGCGCGGCCGGCCGTAGCCGGCAGTTCATCGGCCTGCCGGGCGCCCGCGATGCGTTCGGTGAAGCGCGTATGCAGTGCAGCGGCCAGACCGTCCTGCACGTCGTCCGGCGAAAGGAGCGGTTTTTGCAGGATTTCAAAACAGTAGTGAAAATGGAGCGGGCTCAGCAATCGACTGCGTCACTTTTTGATACTGATAACGTGTGGTTGGGTCATGGACTTCATGCCGTCAAGTCCAAACTCTACGCCCCAGCCCGACCTCTTGATTCCGCCGAAAGGGACCATTGGATGAATCGCACCATGCTGATTGATCCAAACGGTTCCGGCCTGAATCTTCAACGCAACTTCCGCTGCGCGATCAAGGTCCGACGACCACACCGAGGCACCAAGCCCCACCTCGAGACGATTCGCGCTATTGACGGCGTCCGCCAATTCGCCGTACTTGATGATAGGGAGAACCGGACCGAATTGCTCTTCATCCACCAGACGGGCACCATCCTTTAGACCGGTCACAAGCGTAATCGGATAGAAGTTACCGGTACCTGATGGGGCTATGCCCCCGCACACCACAGTTCCACCTTCGGCGCGCGCAGCTTCCACAAGCGCCAATACTTTGTCGTATTGCGCGCGGTTTTGAATGGGACCCATCGCGACGCCCGCCGCGAGCCCATCACCCATCGGAAGCATTTCAGCGATTGCCTTGAGCTCCGAAACGAGTTCATCGTGAAGTTGTTCGGGGACGTAGAGTCGCTTAATGCATGCGCACGTTTGGCCCATGTTGAGGAAGGCCCCCCAGAACAAGCCTTGCGCAATATCTTTGGGGTTCGCATCTGCCAAAACAATAGCGGCGTCGTTGCCGCCCAACTCCATCGTCGTAGGTGTGACGGTTTCGGCTGCGACCGCCGAAATGCGAGCACCGGTGGCGGTCGACCCCGTGAATAGAATTTTGTCTACGTCAGGATGCGAAGTCAGCAATCCGCCGACCCTGCCGTCTCCGCTCACCGTGTTCAGCACGCCCGGCGGAAGCACTTCCGCGATCAAACGAACCATCTCGAGCGTGCAGATACTGGTCAACTCAGATGGCTTGAGCACGACTGTGTTACCCATGCGCAGCGCGGGAATAATCTGCCAGATCGCAATCAGCAGAGGCCAGTTCCATGGCGCAATGGCGGCCACCACCCCATATGGCTGGCGGTGCATGACGTCGCGTCGAGTCTCGTCCTCGAACACGACCTCAGGAGCCAGGTCCAAGCTCGCAGGCACACGGGTCCATACCTCGCAGCCCCACATCTCGAATCGCGAACCGGGGATCTGATCCGGACCCACTCCGCCCAAGGGCTTTCCTTGCTCGCGGGTAATCCACGTGGCGAGATACTCGGCGTTCTCTTCGAGAACGTCGGCTACTCGCTGCAGCGCAGCCCTTCGAGCGTCGTCCGAAAGTGACATCCACGCAGGTTGCGCAGCCCGGGCAGCGGCAATTGCCGCATCGACTTCCGCTTTCGTCGAAATGGGAACCCGACCAATGGGCTCGGAAGTCGCCGGGTTGAGCGATTCAATGGTCTCCGCAGCCTCGACCAACATGCCGTTGACGACATTCAGATGGATTTTCATGCGTTGCCCCCTCTCTTGGTGCCCCAGGCTCTCAATGTCCGTACCGAACGTAGGCGATAGATGACGCAGGTCTACCGATCGCTTCCGTGCACTGGTTGAAATTCAGACTAGTGAAGCGCGGCTTTCACCACGCCGATGAGTCGGTCCGCCTCTTCCGCCGTCATGATCATGACGGGCTTGCATTGCAACGCGCTCTTGTTGAACGACGAGAACACTGCCCATACTCCGGCTTCGTACAGCTTGGGCATGGCGGTCAGTGCCCAGTCAGGCGTATTTCGACCTATCCCGCCGCTCAAGCCGATCGTCCAGTAGTCGAACGCGGCATCGGCAAAGCCTTCGTGGAATTGCTGACTCAACGAGCGCACGTGTCTGAGGAACGTCGGGTTATCGACCATGTCGAGGAGTTCGCACAGCACGGCGCTGCCGATTTCGTTCCCGCCGTACGTGCAGACCTGTCCGTAGGGAAACCGATGAAGATGATCGAAGATCGGTTGCTTCATCATCGTTGCCGCCATGGGGTAGACGCCGCCAGACAGGCCCTTTCCGCTCACGAAAATGTCCGGTTCAATGCCATGGTACTGCCACGACCAGACATGTCCGGTCCGGCCCATACCGGTCTGCACCTCGTCGATGAGCAACATCGCGCCTCTATCGCGACATAGCTTCTCCACAGCCTGCAGATATCCGTCTGTCGGGAGAAGGAAGCCACATGACGAGGGCTGGGTTTCCATGATGACTGCAGCCGTGTCGTCGTCGATCGCCACTTCCATCGCGGACAGGTTGTTCCACGGAACCTGGACGAAGCCTGGAAGCGGTCCACCGAAAGGAGCGGAGAATTCCGGGTCCGTGGTCGAGATGGCGATACCCGTGTGACCGTGATAGCCGCCCACGATGCTGATCACTTTCTGCCGCCCCGTAACGCCGCGTGCGAGCCGAATGGCGAGGTCATTCGCTTCCCCGCCGGACGCATTGAACACCACGCCGGCGTGCACGCCGCCGGTCGACCTGGTCAGTTTCTGCGCAGCTTGCGCCCGGATGCCGGAAGTGAATCGATGGTTGCCAATGTCCAACGTGTCGAGCGCACCGCGGAGTGCCTGGAGTAACCGCTCGTTGCGGTGGCCCATGTTGAACACTCCACCGTTGCAGTGCATGTTCCAGTACCATTTTCCGCTGAAAGCGTCCTGGAACTGCGCTCGCTCGCGCGCGCCAATGATCAAGTCTGCGCCGAGACCGCGCAGCAATCTGCCACTCTCCGACGCGAGGTAGCGCGTCGACGCCGCGATCGTCTGCTCGCGGCCTTCAAAAGGCTGCTCTGGCGCTGCGGTCGAGAGGTCCATCACCGAATCATCCTGAGTATTCAATTTCCGCTCCTGAAGAATTTCACGGAGGTTATGGCCATGAATCGGTCTCGGCAGACAATGCGCCGCGATGCGCCACCCTCTATCAACTGGCTAGATTCTTCACCAACGGCTTCGATTCCGAATCAATCGAAGGTTTGATTTGTTGGCAGCTTGCAAACCATATTGTTGGAACCGAGGGCTACCGACAGGCTCCCGAACAGGACGATGGAGCGAGCAAGGCTCGCGGATACCTGGGTTGTCGATTCCGATCTTGTTCCAGTAGCACGTACAAACCCTAGTCGAGTCTCCAACCTTTGGAGGACGACAATTTATTTTCTGCTGCGAAAAATGAATGAAAGTCCGGTTAAGACCGGGCTGCAGATGTCGATGCCGGCTGAGCCGACAACGACCGTTCATTAACGGCGAGAATCGTCGGACGAAAGACGTCCGCGAGCTCCATGTTCTTCGGGATTTATGATGAGCAGTTTCGATGTGATCGTTCTCGGTGCCGGCACCTGGGGTAGCGCAGCAAGCTGGCAATTGGCCACCCGTGGCTATCGGGTACTGGCGATCGATGCATTTCGTCCGCCTCACAAGGTTGGCTCGCACGGCGGTGCGACGCGCCTCGCGCGGCAATCGAACAGTTCCGGCCCTGCCTACATCAAGCTTACCGAAGCCGCTTGGGAAATGTGGGGCGAAGTTTCGAAGAAGGTCGGTCAGGACATTCTGGTCAAAACCGGTTCGGCGTTTATCGGCGAACCCGGTTCCGAGTGGTTCGACAAGACGCTTTCCAACCTGCAGAAAAGCGAATTCGAATACGAAGTTCTTTCCAATGCCGAGTCTTCTTCACGTTTCCCGTGGCTGAAAACACGGGAGCGCGAGTTGACGGTGTGGGAACCGAATGGCTCGATCATCCTGGTCGAACCTGCCATTCACTCCTTGCAGAAATTGGCCTCCGAACACGGTGTCGAGTTCCGCTTCGACGAACCCGTTCTGACGTGGAACGCCGACGCCAGCGGCGTGGAAGTCCGCACAGCTCAGGGCACCTATCGAGCAGACAAGCTCGTCGTCACCGCAGGCGCGAGGTCGAACAGGATCCTGAACCTTGACCTTCCCGTGGACGTAGAGCGTCAAGTACTCGTCAATTTCAAGGTCCCGGCGGGTCATGTCGCTTTGCCCGCCCTCTTCTTTGCCGCTCCCCCGGGTGACCCCGGAATGCCGGCTTACGGATGTCCCGAACCTGACGGCACCTACAAGTTCAGCGTCGCCACTCGAATGGACATCATCGATCCCGATACGATCAGTCAAGATATCAAGGCAAACGATGTCGAGCGCGTGCGCGAGGTGCTCCGTCAGCGCTTGCCGCAGCTCGATGCAGAACCGGTGGGTGGCGCGGTGTGCATGTGGAGCGAAAGCAAGGATGGTCATTGGCTTCTCGGGGCACATCCGGATCATAGGAATGTCGTTATCGGCGCGGGGTGTACCGGCCGCGGATTTCGTTACGCGCCAGTGGTCGGCAAAGCACTGGCCGATTTCGTCGATGGCACGGAACGTCCGGACCTCGACACCTTCACGACAGCACGGTTCAATCTGAAAAACAGCGAGGTGACGAAATGAGTGTCATCGAAACCGTCCTCGATGCTGATCTGCTCAAGCGCGCTGAAGATGTCATCCGTCGAACACCGGGTTGGGCAGAATCCCGGCCCGTGTTCGAATGGATGTCAGGCGGTGGTGCGCACAAAAACCTGGTGGCCATCGACGGCAACCGCAAGTGCATGCTCAAGTTGTGGAATACGACTTGGGAGGGACTTGGCGTGATTCCTCCGTCCGGCGTCGCGATGGAAAACACGCGCCTAGCCGGCGAGTTGGGTATTGGTGCGCGGGTATTGAAAATCACCACGGAACCACTCGCGCTGGTGGTCGAATTCCTTCCCGGCAAACTTCTCGACACCTCGGATCGCGCGGGCCGCAGGCGCCTTCTGAGCGCCGCGCGTCGCCTGCATGACAGCGGCGCTCGCTTCGCACGGGATTTCAGTCCGTTTTCGGACGCCAGATCGCAGTTTGCATGCGCGCGCCAACGCGGCGTGGACCTTCCCGACGGTTATGAAGAACTGTGCAAAGTGATGGCGCGCGTCGAAAAGGTTCTCGACCTCCGGATCACCGACTTCGTTCCATGTCACAACGACCTCTACGGTGCCAACATTCTCGAGACGACGACCGGTGACGTACGACTCGTCGACTACGATTTGTCCGGGAATGGCGATCGCTGCTACGAACTCGGTTTCATCGCGACGTACGGTGAGCTCGACACGGATTCAATCGGCCAGATGTGTGAAGACTACTTCGGCGCCAACGATGCAGGCAGGCAGGCCCGCGTGCGCCTCTTCGCACTAGCCGCCGATTACTGCAGTCTTGGTCTATGGACGGTCGCGCAAGGAGCAAGCGACAAGAATGCTGACTACGATTACGCGGGTGAATTGAATCGCAGCCTTGACAAGGTGAAAAAACGGATCGATTCATCCGAATTCGGGACACTGCTCCAGACCGCGGCCCGTTGACGCCACAGCTGCCGCGCGCACCGCGCGCAGGCAGCAATTTCCGTCTTTTCGTGTATGTCCGGATGCTCCGAATATCTCCACCACTGCGGGGGGCAGCAAATGAAGCATGAGCCCGTTTTGTCCGGTCGACGAAGGATCTACCTCGTCCGCCACGGAGAAGTGAACTACTTCCCTCAACGGGATCAAATGGACCAGGACCCGCCTCTTTCGAGCCTCGGAAGAGCACAGGTAGAGCAGACAGCCGCATTTCTGGAACAGAACGACGTGGTCGTTGACCGGATCCTCTCGAGCAAGTTGCTCCGATCCCTCGAAACGGCTCGGATCATCGGTAATCGTCTTGGCGTGGCCTGCGTGGAAAGCCTCGATACACTAGGCGAAATTCGTGGTAACGATGTCAGTGCCTTGTCTCAAACCAGCCTGGATCGAGCATTCTTTGCGGGAGTTCGACTGGTGCCGGATTCTTGGGCGTTTATGAATGGCGAGACGCTTCGCGACTTCACGGCACGGGTCGATTCCGAGATCGATGCATTGCGGTTGGACGACAGCTGGAAAGTGGCGCTCCTTGCGGTACACGGCGGGGTCAATACCGCGATCATCTCCCGAGCGCTATCGGGAAATCGCGGCGCGTATTTCGCCGGCATCGAGCAGGATTACGCTTGTTTGAACGTGCTGGACATCGGCGCCGAACCTGAGGATTGGGTAGTCCGACTGATAAACTTTGCCGCGCACCACCCTTTCCATCCAACGCCGCTAGAAACGACGCTGGAGCAGTTGCTTTCCCGACACCGACAAGCGAACGCCGGCTAGAGGCGAGGCCGGCTCGTTACGACGAAAAGGCATTGATCTTTGCGATCAGCGCAGCACGACTATCGACGCCGACCTTGTCGAAGATGTGAACCAAGTGTGTTTTCACGGTCGTGACGGCGATCGACAGATCCCCTCCAATCATCTTGTTGCATCGACCAGCCGCCACCAGTTCGGCAACCGCTACTTCTCTTTTTGAAAGGCCGTGGTCGTTCGCCAGCCACTCGCGGATGCGAATTGCCGAAGATTGGGGGCCGCTTGCGATATTGTGCTCGATGTAAGGCTGTGCAATCCGACAACGTTGCAGCAGTTCAGTCCTGCGATCTGGAACGGCTGAGCAGTCGTTCAGAAGCACACTCAATCCTCCGACCATTTGTCCATTGCACCGGAAGAATAGTTCGATAGTGTCCCGGAATCCATGCAGTCGCATGAAGCGGTGGTACTCCCGGTCGCCGTCGCTTTCGCCAAGTTCGTTGCTCAGCAATGCGGTAGCGCCTCCTAAGGATTGGGCCCGGACAGGAGAAAGTGGGTCGAGATCCCCCGCATACTTCAAGTAATCGCTGAGGAAGCTCGCAGGCACGTTCAGCAACCTGAACCGAGACTCTCGCGTTTCGTCGTCGATGTGATAAAACGCAATCGAGTCGACACCCAGCAGATTCGACATGAAATTCAATGTCTGCCTTGCAAATTGTTCGGCGCCCGCCTTCTCGCTACGCATGATCATTTCCCTGTTCGGCAAAGATCGCCTTCCTCCTGAACACTTGCCAGGAGTGAAAAATCGACCTGAGGTAAACACGCACCGTGACGAATCCATGTTAGAAAGCAAAAAAACGCGAGTCAATACTCCAAAACCATAAATTGGACTCCGTGTACAAGTTTTCTTGCCAAGTGAACGACTCCATCCCACAATAGAACGGTCGGCGTTGTCGCCCGACGAGTGCCCTCAACCCCCAAGCCGCCGTGTGAGACAGTCGAATGCCCGAACCCGCATCCACGCTCCTCGCAGTAACCTCGAAAACGCCGTTGACCTTGCGTGAGCGCAATAAGCTTCGAGTCAGGGACGATCTTGTCGATGCAGTAACGACGGAGCTTGCAGAAAGCGGCGAGGGATTGTGTGCGCTGGACGACGTTCTCAGACGGGCGGGCTTGTCCAAAGGAACGTTTTACAACCACTTTCCGGGTGGCCGCGATCAACTGCTTCTTCTGGCTTACGAGCAGATCGGTGCCGAGTTTCAACGAGATAGCACCACGCGTCGGGATCGCGGAATTTCTCCTTCGGAGAAGATCATGGCGTTCGCGGACGTTTACTTCTCCATCTGCGCGGATCCGCGCAAGGGAAAGCTGTACAGTGTTGCCGAACCAGCTCTGGCACCGATTTTGGCGCCAGCGATCGGCAGGTCATCCGGTTGGGTTCGCGCCGAGATCACGGATGATCTGAGAGCCACGCCGCAATTCCGGGGGAAGAGGGGGCATTCTCGCGCCGATGCGTGCGCTATTCTGCTCGTCGGTGCGATCCGGGAGGCAGGTAGACGAACGTACGTCGACGCCACGACCGCACCGCCATTGCGCGCCGAATTGCTTTCCATCGTCACCTCCATTCTTGGAGGTGAATAGACTCATTGTGGTCAATACAGCGTATGAAGAAGCGGCTCACTCATCCGGCCATCACCATCGACCTGATCATTTATGAAGGTTTCAAGCTTCTGGACGCGGTCGGACCGATGTCCGTGTTCTCTTATGCGAACATCCATCTTGCGGAGCTGGGCCGCCCGCCAGGTTACGACGTGCGGATTGTTGCGAGCAAGGTAGCCCCCATTGCATCCGACTCGGTCGCATCCCTCACACCGACCAAATCGCTTTCTCCATTGTCGGTGCCGCATACCGCGTTCGTCGTAGGCACGCGGAGCATCGACGACGCCGTCACGCAAAACCCTGAAATCGTTGATTGGTTCGGCTCGGCGGCGAGTCGGCTCCAAAGAACCGCGGGACTGTGTTCCGGCGTCTTCTTCCTTGCCGCCGCCGGTCTGCTCGACGGACATCGCGCCACGACACACTGGAGCGTTCGAGATGAACTGAAGGATCGCTATCCTGACGTTTCAATCGATGAGGAATGCATCTTCCTGAACGACGATTGGCTGTGGACATCAGCTGGCGTCACTGCCGGGATCGATCTGGCACTCGCAATGGTCGAGCAAGATCACGGTCCGGAACTTGCCCATCTGGTCGCCCGCGATCTCGTGGTCTATCTGAAGCGCTCGGGCACACAGTCGCAGTTGAGCGTACACCTTCGAGTTCAGCAGACCAGCCGAATTGAAATTCGGCACCTGCAAGAGTGGCTTCTGGAAAACATCACACGGAAGCTCTCCGTTGCCGAGATGGCCAGATACATCTCAATGAGCGAGCGTAACTTCTTGAGGGTATTCCATGAGGAAATGGGCATGACGCCTGGACGTTATCTGGAGAAGACACGTATCGATATGGCGAGCCAGCTACTTCGCGATACGTCCCTGCCTGCCAAGGCGATCGCGAGCCACGTCGGGTTCGGGAGCTACGAACTGATGCGACGCTCTTTTCAAAAGGTGCTCGGTATAAGCCCGAGCACCTGCAGAAGCGCAGACGAAAAAACGAAGCCGAAAAATGCCGCTTACGCTTCGGCTCAGGTGCCGCCAGCCGATCACCGAGAAACCTGAAAGGGGTGGATTCCTTTACCCGGATGGGAAAGGTTCCGCCTGCCTTCGTTGCGATTGCGAGACGAACGCAGGCGGATCGATCCGATAGAAGTAGTACTGGCGCGGCGGGAAAACTCAAGGCCAAAGGCCCATTTCTGGCAACGGCGCCAGGTCATTCAGCCTTGAAGCAATAGACAGCAAGTTTGTTGCCATCCAGATCGCGCACATAAGCAGCGTATGCGTTTGGTGCCCAGCCACGCGGTCCCGCAGGACCTTCGCATTTTCCACCGGCGGCAAGCGCGCTCTTGTGGAATGCGTCGATCGACTTGCGATCGGGTGCTTCAAACGAGACGGTCACACCGTTCCCGACGGTGGCTGCCTGGCCATTCGCCGGCTTCAGAACGAAGAAAGACGGAGACTCCTGACCCCAGATGGAGCCGCTGTCGTTGAGGTCGGCGACACGCTTCAAGCCGATTTCTCCAAGCACACGATCGTAGAACGAGCGCGCATTCTCGAGATTGTTCGTGCCAACAGTGATGTGCGTAAAGACTGCCATGATTGTCCTCTTTGAGTGACGTGATGGTACGGCGCAGCGCGCCAGAATGAATCTTCGGATGAATGTGTATTCACCCTCGGTACGCACCGAGGGCACGCGCGTGATGCGCGATGTGATCGGAGATGAACGTCGAGATGAAGTAGTACCCGTGGTCGTAGCCCGGATGGCGGCGCAGCGTCAGCGGCTGGCCGGCCTTCGCGCACGCGGCCTCGAACACGTCGGGGTTGAGCTGGTTCGCGAGGAACTGATCCGCGAGGCCCTGATCGACGAGGATGCCGTCCGCGAACTTCGGCGCATCGGCGCGCGCGACGAGTTCGCTCGCGTCGTGTGCCTTCCAGGCATCGCGATCGGCGCCGAGGTAGCCCGAGAAGGCCTTCTCGCCCCACGGGCAGCGTGTCGGCGCGGCGATCGGCGCGAACGCCGATACCGACCGGTACAGCCCGGGATGACGCAGCGCAAGCGTCAGCGCGCCGTGCCCGCCCATCGAATGACCGAAGATCCCGAGCCGCGCGCCGTCGATCGGCAGTTCGGCCGTGACGAGTTCGCGCAGCTCGCCCGTCACGTACGACTCCATCCGGTAATGCGCGGACCACGGCGCTTCGGTCGCGTCGACATAGAAGCCCGCGCCGACGCCGAAGTCCCACGCGTCGGTCTCGCCCGGCACGCCCGCGCCGCGCGGGCTCGTGTCCGGCATCACGAGCGCGATGCCGTGCTGCGCCGCGTATTGCTGCGCGCCGGCCTTGATCGCGAACGTCTCGTCGGTGCACGTGAGCCCCGCGAGATAGAACAGCGCCGGCACGCGGCCGTGCGCGGCCTGCGGCGGCAGGTACACCGAGAATTTCATCGGCAGGCCGATGGCCGCCGAATCGTGACGGTAGAAACGCTGCTCGCCGCCGTGGCACGCATGCGAGGAAACGAGTTCGAGCATCGCGGTGCGCTCCCGGTCAGTACAGCACGACCGAACGGATCGACTCGCCGGCCTTCATCAGGTCGAAGCCTTCGTTGATCCGCTCGAGCGGCAGCGTGTGCGTGATCAGGTCGTCGATGTTGATCTTGCCTTCCATGTACCAGTCGACGATCTTCGGCACGTCGGTGCGGCCGCGCGCGCCGCCGAACGCCGAGCCCTTCCACTCGCGGCCCGTCACCAGCTGGAACGGACGCGTGCTGATTTCCTCGCCCGCTGCCGCCACGCCGATGATGAACGACTGGCCCCAGCCCTTGTGCGTGCACTCGAGCGCCTGGCGCATCAGCTTCACGTTGCCCACGCATTCGAACGAGTAATCCGCGCCGCCGTCGGTCAGCTGCACGATGTGGTCGACCACGTTCTCGACTTCGTTCGGGTTGATGAAGTGCGTCATCCCGAACTTCTTCGCGAGCTCGACGCGCTTCGGGTTGATGTCCACGCCGATGATCTTGTCCGCGCCGACCATCTTCGCGCCCTGGATCACGTTCAGGCCGATCCCGCCGAGGCCGAACACGACGACGTTCGCGCCGGCCTCGACCTTCGCCGAGTACACGACCGCGCCGACGCCCGTCGTCACGCCGCAGCCGATGTAGCAGATCTTGTCGAACGGCGCGTCCTCGCGCACCTTCGCGACCGCGATTTCCGGCACGACGATGTAGTTCGAGAACGTCGACGTCCCCATGTAGTGGAACAGCGGCTTGCCGTCGAGCGAGAAGCGCGACGTCGCGTCGGGCATCAGGCCCTTGCCCTGCGTCGCGCGGATCTTCTGGCACAGGTTGGTCTTGCGCGACAGGCAGAACTTGCACTCGCGGCATTCGGGCGTGTAGAGCGGAATCACGTGGTCGCCCTTCCTCACGGTGCCGACGCCGGGGCCGACGTCGACCACGACGCCCGCGCCTTCATGGCCGAGGATCGCCGGGAAGATCCCTTCCGGATCGGCGCCCGACAGCGTGTAGTAGTCGGTGTGGCAGATGCCCGTCGCCTTCACCTCGATCAGCACTTCGCC
>NZ_LDVA01000321.1:0-49937 GCF_050768715.1 Burkholderia sp. ZZQ-2
CCGATCCCGCCGTGATGCACGAGCGCGCGGCAGCGCGGCAGCAGCGTGCGCATCGGCACGAAGCGGCGCACGAGCAAACGGTCGCCGTCCGGCGCCGCATCGTGCGGCGTCAGCAGGATCCCGCGCGCGCCGGTCGCGCGCAGCGCGTCCGCCACCGCGCGCGCGTAGGCCGCGTGATCGACGCGTGTCGAACCGGCCGTGAACACGACCGGGGGCTCGCCGGCCGCGAGAAACGCATCGAGTGCCACATCGTCGTCGGGAGTCGCAATATCGTTGAACAACGGAAAACCGCTTTGCAGATGATTCGACGGCCAGTCCGGCTGCGGCAGAGCGAACCAGCCGGGAAACAGGCACAGCACGCCGTCGGTGGAATGCAGCCAGCGGCCCAGCACGCGCCGCGCGGGCGCGAGCCCGAGATCGCGGCGCACCGCGTTGAGCGCGGGGCCGCATGTGCGATCGAGCACCTGACGCTCGATCAGCGTCATCAGCGCCGCCTTCACGGGCAGCGGCCAACGCGCGGGAATCGTCAGGCGCGGGTGGGTCGGCGGCGCATGCGCGGACAGCAGCGTCGACGGCGACACCTGCACCGACACGTACGGCGTGCCGTGCAGCTCCTGCATGAAGCGCGCGGAGAACGCCCACAGCGTGCCGACGAGCACCGTGTCGCCGTCGGCCAGCGCACGCAGCGCGTCGTAGTGCGGGCGCAGCGTCGGTGCGATCACCTGCCACAGCGTGCGAAACGACGTGCGCGAATCCCACAGCGCGGGGTTCGCCATCGCGGCCTCATATTCGGCCGCGGTGCCGATCGGCACGAATTCGAACCCGCAATGGCGCACGGCCGCCTCGAACGGCGCGTGCGTGCAGAACACGACGTCGTGACCGCGCGCCGCGAGCGTGCGCGCGACGCCGAGCAGCGGATGCACGTCGCCCGCCGAGCCGATCGCGGTCACGATCATCTTCGCCATCGCGCGCCTCGCGGGGATCAGTAGAAGCCGGGAATCAGCGCCGCGACCTCGCGGCGGTACTGCGTGTATGCCGGCCCGAAATACCCGGTCAGCCAGCTTTCCTCGACGCGCACCTTGTACGCGAGCGACGCGAACACGAGCAGCACGCCGATCGCGCCGCGCCATTCGCCGCCGATCAGCGCGGCGCCGACGAGCGCGATCAGGCAGCCCGTATAGATCGGGTGACGCACGAGCGCGTACGGCCCGGTGCGCACGAGTTCATGGTCTTCCTTCAGCGTGACCGACACGCTCCAGTTCGTGCCGAGATGCAGCCGCGCCCACACCGAGAACAGCAGGCCCGCGACCAGCACCGCGAGCCCGCACTGCGCCTGCAGGCCGAAACGCTGCCAGTCGGGCACGAGTGCCTGCCACGACGGATCGGGCAGGATGATCAGCGCGCCGCCGACGATCAGCGGAATCGACTGCAGCGTGCGCGAGCGCGACGCTTCCTTGCGCACGGTCGCCTTCACGCCTTGCGAAGTGGCGATCCAGTAGGCGAGCCACGCGGCCCACGGAACGACGATGGCGATGGTCTGAACGATATTCACGGCTGGCCTGCCTCGTTGGGATGGGAATTCGGATGCGCGCTGCGTACCGGACGCACGGCGCGCGGCGTCACGACGACAGCGCGTGCATCGGCGCGGGCACGCACGCCTGCGCGGCGGCGAGCGCGATGCCGGCGGCGAGCGACGACTCGCCGCAGAAAAAGTCGAGCAGCGCCGCACGCGTGTATTCGCGCTGCGCGCGGCCTTCGATATCGAGGAAGTGGCCGGCGTCCGGCACCGTCGCGAACCGCGCGCGCGGCACGTGCGCGCCGAGCTGGCGCACGTCGGCGGGCGTCGTGTATTCGTCACGCTCGCCGTTCAGGAACAGCAGCTCGCAGCCGATGTTCGAGAACTCGCTGAGGTAGCGCTCGGGCTGCAGCGACAGGATCTGGTCGACGTGGAACGCGACCTGGTCCTGCTCGTCGCGCGGCAGGCGCGTGAGATAGCGGTAGTTGTACAGCTTCATGATGCGCGGCAGGTAGCGGCCGACGGTGTCGTTCAGCAACTGCGCGGCCTTCAGGTTCTCGCCGGCCGCGATGTGGTCGCGGGCGCGCGTCACGTAGTCGACCATCGCGTCGTTCAGGAACGGCGAGAACGAGCAGATCGCCGCGCGCCGCACGCTCGGGCAGCCGCGTGCGAGCGCGAACAGCGACGCCACGCCGCCCCACGACACCGACACGAGGTAGGCCGGCGCAAAACGCTCGACCAGGTACTGCAGGATCGCGGCTTCGTCGTCTTTCGTCAGGATGAAGCAGCCCGGGTTGTGCTGGCGCGACTGCCCCGCGTACGGCAGGTCGAAGCAGATCGTGTTCATCCGCTCGCCGAGATACTGGACGGTCTGCCCGAACGACGCGGTCGTCGCGAGCGCGCCGTTGACGAGCATCGCCGTGTCGAACGCCGGGTCGAACACGTTCCGTTCGACGTAGACCTTCAGACCATTCGGTAGCGGGACCACGTGTTTTTCGGTCAGCATCGTCGTTCTCCGGTGGATGCGGCGTCTCGACGTCGCGGCATGCTGCAGGTGCGCAATGGCTGCGCCGGTTTTCGCGCGCAATCCGAATCGCGCGATTGGCCAATGCACCGCGGCAATACCGGCGGCATCGATTCATTCCTCGTAGTGCGGCGCCATACTAATACGGACAATATTACTGACTCAAGTCATTCCAACGATACCCTCTACTCTGTCAGGAAATACAGCCGCTTCAAATTATTCCGCCATTTTTTATGCTAGGCGGAATCCTTTCGAGGGTGATCGCAATCGTTTGCGGAGCGCCGGTCGAATCCCGCCTTACCATGCGATATTCATTTAAATTCAATAACTTGAACTGTTTAATTCGCCTATTTAAAACGAATTTTCATGAATGAAACGTGACGTCGCTTCTTCAACCGGCTTCCATATTTCACCGAATATCACACAGCTCAATATTCTTTCATTCCGTAATCGCTTCGACACCCGCAACGATTAACCGGATTGATCGCCGACTTCAGAAAGCGTTTTAAACAAACTTCTGTTTTCTTAACCATCTTTCGATTATTTTTCCGCACCTGCACAACGCACGGCCGACTGCCCTTTCGTCTGCCCGGCACCCGCCGTCACCGTCAGACCCCGATTTTTTGTTGATTGAACGATCAATAAAAAACCGCTAAGCTCTCGACTTCCATGGACGGCCCGTCCGGGCGAAGGGAGTCGCGATGCCGAAAGTCGGAATGCGGGAGATTCGCCGCGCACAGTTGATCGACGCCACGCTGCGTTCGATCGACGAAGCGGGCCTGCCCGGCACGACGCTCGCGTCCGTCGCGCAGCGCGCGAACATCTCGACGGGTATCGTCAGCCACTACTTCGGCGACAAGGACGGCCTGCTCGAAGCGACGATGCGGCACGTGCTGCGCGACCTGTGGTCGGCCACCACGCGCCGCCGCGTGGCGGCACGCAAGGACCCGCGCTCGCGGCTGCGCGCGATCGTCGCCGCGAACTTCGACGACACACAGGTGAGCGCGCCCGTCATGAAGACGTGGCTCGCGTTCTGGTCGCAGAGCATGCACGACCCGATGCTCAAGCGCCTGCAGCACGTCAACACGCGGCGCCTCCATTCGAACCTGTGCGCGGAATTCGCGAAGGCGTTGCCCCGCACGCAAGCGCGCGAAGCCGCCGGCGGCCTCGCCGCGCTGATCGACGGCCTGTGGCTGCGCGGCGCACTCGCCGGCGGCCCGATCGACACCCGGGCTGCATTGAAGCTCGCCCACGATTACATCGACCTGCTGCTCGCGTCCGACTGACGCGCGACGCAGTCGCCCTCAAGGAGATCCTCATGTCCGTATTCGGTTTGCAGCGCCTCTACATCGGTGGCGGTTACGTCGACGCCACGAGCGGCAAGACTTTCGACACCTTCGATCCCGCCACCGGCGAACTGCTCGCGCAGGTGCAGCAGGCCAGCGCGGCCGACGTCGATCGCGCGGTTGCATCCGCGCAGGAAGGCCAGCGTGAATGGGCCGCGATGACCGCGATGCAGCGCTCGCGCATCCTGCGCCGCGCGGTCAACCTGCTGCGCGAGCGCAACGACGAACTCGCGGCGCTGGAAACGCGCGACACGGGCAAGCCGATCGCCGAGACGCTCGCGGTCGACATCGTCACCGGCGCGGACGTGATCGAGTACTACGCGGGCCTCGCCACCGCGATCGAAGGGCTACAGGTGCCGCTGCGCGCCGAATCGTTCGTCTACACGCGGCGCGAGCCGCTCGGCGTGTGCGCGGGCATCGGCGCATGGAACTACCCGATCCAGATCGCGTGCTGGAAGACGGCGCCCGCGCTCGCGGCCGGCAACGCGATGGTGTTCAAGCCGAGCGAAGTCACGCCGCTCACCGCGCTGAAGCTCGCGGAAATCTACACGGAAGCCGGCGTGCCGGCCGGCGTGTTCAACGTCGTGCAGGGCGACGGCTCGGTCGGCGCGCTGCTGACGGGCCATCCGGACATCGCGAAGGTGTCGTTCACCGGCGGCGTCGAGACGGGCAAGAAGGTGATGTCGCTCGCCGGCGCATCGTCGCTGAAGGAAGTGACGATGGAGCTCGGCGGCAAGTCGCCGCTGATCGTGTTCGACGATGCGGATCTCGACCGCGCGGCCGACATCGCGGTCACCGCCAACTTCTTCAGCTCGGGCCAGGTCTGCACGAACGGCACGCGCGTGTTCGTGCACCGTTCGGTCAAGGACGCGTTCACGCAGAAGGTGCTCGAACGCGTGAAGCGCATCCGCGTGGGCAAGCCGACCGACGCCGACACCAACTTCGGCCCGCTCGTCTCGGCCGCGCAGCTCGACAAGGTGCTCGGCTTCATCGAAAGCGGCAAGGCCGAAGGCGCGAAGCTGCTCGCCGGCGGCACGCGCCTGACAGACGGCCACTTCGGCGGCGGCCAGTACGTCGCGCCGACCGTGTTCGGCGATTGCCGCGACGACATGAAGATCGTCCGCGAGGAAATCTTCGGGCCGGTGATGAGCATCCTCGATTTCGAATCGGAAGACGAAGTGATCGCCCGCGCGAACGACACGCACTACGGGCTCGCAGCCGGCGTCGTGACGGAGAACCTGTCGCGCGCGCACCGCACGATCCATCGCCTCGAGGCCGGCATCTGCTGGATCAACACGTGGGGCGAATCGCCGGCCGAGATGCCGGTTGGCGGATACAAGCAATCCGGTGTCGGACGCGAGAACGGCATCACGACGCTCGAGCACTACACTCGAATCAAGTCGGTGCAGGTCGAGCTCGGCCGCTACAACCCGGTGTTTTAAGGATCACGAAAGGAGATTGACCGTCATGACGACACGCGAATACGACTACATCATCTGCGGCGCGGGTTCCGCGGGCAACGTGCTCGCAACGCGCCTGACGGAAGATCCGGACGTGACGGTGCTGCTGCTCGAAGCGGGCGGCCCCGACTACCGCTTCGACTTCCGCACGCAGATGCCGGCGGCACTCGCCTATCCGCTGCAGGGCCGCCGCTACAACTGGGCGTACGAAACCGACCCCGAGCCGCACATGGACAACCGCCGGATGGAATGCGGGCGCGGCAAGGGGCTCGGCGGCTCGTCGCTGATCAACGGGATGTGCTACATCCGCGGCAACGCGCTCGACTACGACAACTGGTCGACGCACAAGGGCCTCGATAACTGGACGTATCTCGACTGCCTGCCGTACTTCAAGAAAGCCGAGACGCGCGACGTCGGCCCGAACGACTATCACGGCGGCAGCGGCCCCGTTTCGGTCACGACCAGCAAGCCGGGTGTGAACCCGCTGTTCGAGGCGATGGTCGACGCGGGTGTGCAGGCCGGCTATCCGCGCACCGACGACCTGAACGGCTATCAGCAGGAAGGCTTCGGCCCGATGGACCGCACCGTCACGCCGAAGGGCCGCCGGGCGAGCACCGCGCGCGGTTACCTCGACCAGGCGCGTGCACGGCCGAACCTCGAGATCGTCACGCATGCGCTCGCCGATCGCATCCTGTTCGACGGCAAGCGCGCATCGGGCGTCACGTACCTGCGCGGCAACGAACGTGCGACCGCGCACGCGCGCCGCGAAGTGCTCGTGTGCAGCGGCGCGATCGCGTCCCCGCAACTGCTGCAGCGCTCGGGCGTCGGCCCAGGCGCTTGGCTGAAAGAGCTCGACATTCCCGTCGTGCTCGACCTGCCCGGCGTCGGCCAGAACCTGCAGGATCACCTGGAGATGTACATCCAGTACGAGTGCAAGGAACCCGTCTCCCTGTACCCGGCGCTGAAGTGGTGGAACCAGCCGAAGATCGGCCTCGAATGGATGCTGAACGGCACGGGCCTCGGCGCGAGCAACCACTTCGAAGCCGGTGGCTTCATCCGCACGCGCGACGACGACCTGTGGCCGAACATCCAGTACCACTTCCTGCCGGTGGCGATCAACTACAACGGCTCGAACGCGATCGAGATGCACGGCTTCCAGGCGCACGTGGGCTCGATGCGCTCGCCGAGCCGCGGCCGCGTGAAGCTGCGCTCGCGCGATCCGAACCAGCATCCGAGCATCCTGTTCAACTACATGGCCGAAGCGCTCGACTGGCGCGAGTTCCGCGATGCGATCCGCGCGACGCGTGAAATCATGCGGCAACCCGCGCTCGACCGCTATCGCGGCCGCGAGCTGAACCCGGGCGCGGACTGCAAGACCGACAAGGAACTCGACGCGTTCGTGCGGGCCCGCGCGGAAACCGCGTTCCATCCGTCGTGCTCGTGCAAGATGGGTTACGACGATATGGCGGTGGTCGATGAAGAAGGCCGCGTGCACGGGCTGGAAGGGCTGCGTGTGGTCGATGCGTCGATCATGCCGATCATCACGACCGGCAACCTCAATGCGCCGACGATCATGATCGCGGAGAAAATCGCGGACAAGATTCGTGGCAAGCAGCCGCTCGCGCGTGTCGACGTGCCTTATTTCGTCGCGAACGGGGCGATGGCGCGGAATGTCGCGAAGGCCGTGCGGCAGCCGGAGACGGTTTGACGACGGCGGCCGTGTTGCCCGGCCGCCCAAAAAGAAACGCCGCCGACGGTCCCCGTCGGCGGCGTTTTTCCTTTCCGGCTCAGCCGCTATTGACCTCCTGCCGTAACCGCTCGACATCCACGCGCTTCAGATAGTTCGTGATGTTCTGCCAGATCGGATGGAACCCGTAGCCGCCATGCTGCAGCTCGTCGAGCGCCTGCTCGCGCGTCCAGCCCTGGTACACCATCCGGTACAACGCCGACACGAGGCCGGTACGATCGGCGCCGTGCTGGCAGTGGATCAGCACCGGGCCGTCCTGGTCGGCCGTACGCAGCGCCTTCAGCGCCGCGACCATGTCTTCGTCGCGGATGTCCCAGGTGTTGATCCGGATGCGCTGCATCTTGATCTGCGTGCCGGCCAGGATGCTGTCGTCCGCGTGAAACGAACGGAAGCTGATGACCTTGCGAATGCCGAGCTTCTGCAGTTCCGGCACATCCGCGCGCGACAGCTGCGCACTGCGGTACAGCGTCGGCGTGATCCGATGCAGGTTGTTCACATGCGCATCGGTCACACCCTGCGCCCATTTGATCGGCCTCGGCCGGGCGGACACCTCGGAGGCCGGGTCCGCATGGGCCGGCTGCACGAGCCCGGCGAGCGTGACGGAAAGCACGGCAATGAAGGCGAGTTTCATGTCGGGTCGGGGATCAGTAGAACGCGCGCTTGCGCTCGCGGGAAAGAATGAACAGCACGATCGCGGCGGCGCTCATCGTCCAGTAGTCGGTCGGTGCCACGCCGAACCAATGGATATGCCACGGCACGTTGGCCGGATTGAAACGGGCGAGACCGTAGGCCGGATTCAGCACGAACCACAGGAAATCCTCGGTCAGCCAGAACACCATGATGCACGCGACGATCCGCGCTTCGATGCGCCACGACCACCGCCCGTTGAACACGGCCGGCCAGTGAAAGAACAGCGCGACGAACGGGAACACCCACGCGTGGTAGCCGGTCATCGGCCGCCCGCCCCAGAAGATGTCGAGCAGCCAGTGATGCTCGATGCGCCACGTCGGCAGGTTGGCCGCCCAGCCCGCGCTGCCTTCGATCTGGATCTCCACGTTCGCGAAGAAATACGCGAGCAACACGACCCATGCAACGACAAACAGCGTATGGCGCGTCGGCACGAAGCGCGCGCCGCTCATGCGGCAGGCTCCAGGCCCAGCACGCGATCGAGCACGAAGCGGCCGGCGAGCGGCCGGCCGAGCGGCGCGAGGCGGCGGCGCATGTCGGCGAGGCGCTCCGGCGCCTGCAGCAGCGCGCGGATCCGGTAGACGAGCGCGTCGTCGTCGATCGCCTTCAGCGCGACACCCTGTTCGAGCAGGAAATCCGCATTGCGCTCTTCCTGGCCCGGAATCGGCGAGTTGACGATCATCGGCAACTGCATCGCGAGACATTCGGACGTCGTCAGGCCGCCCGGCTTCGTGATGACGAGGTCGGCGCAGGCCATCAGGCGCTCGACCTGCTGCGTGAAGCCCTGCGGAAACAACCGGCCCGGATGTTGCGCGGCCAGTTCCTGCAACGATGCCAGCATCGCCTGGTTCTTGCCGGCCAGCGCGATCAGCTGGAAGTCGGCATCCATCCCGAGCAGGCGCGCCGCCAGCACGTCGAGCCCGCCGAGGCCCGCGCCGCCGGACATCATCAGGAAGGTCGGGCGCGCGGGATCGAGGCCGTACTCGGCCGCGCAGGCCGCGCGATCGAGAGGCTGACCGAACGCCGGCATGATCGGGATGCCGCTGACGTGCACCGTTTCAGGCGCCATGCCGCGGGCATGCATGCGCCACGCGATCTCGTCGTTGGCCGCGAAATAACCGCGCATGTTCGGCACGACCCACATGCTGTGCAGGTCGAAATCGGTGACCTGCACCCACACCGGCGTGTCGATGCGCTCCTTGCGGATCTCGCGCGACAGCAGTTCGGCCGGCAGGAAGTGCGTGCAGATGATCGCGTCGGGGCGCTGGCGTTCGATCTCCGCGAGCAGCGCCCGGCAATTGAGCCGCTCGATCGCGCGCCGGATCTTCTGCGACGGGGCGGCGGGATCGACTTCGTCCGTCTTCTGGTACAGGTAGCCCCACAGCGCCGGCTGGCTGCTGACGAGCTTGATGTAGAGATCGGTGTACAGCTTGCGGAAGCCGGTGGACACGAAATCCATCACGTCCAGGTGGGTAGCTTCGATGCCGGCGGGATGGTGGTCGGCGAATGCACGGATCGCTTCGGCCGCTCGGGTATGGCCGGCGCCGGCGCTGACGCTCAGGAGGAGGATTTTCTTGTTTTGCTTTGACATCTGACTGACCGTTTCGATGAAGGTGGTCGGAACGCGGGTTCGCGGCGGCGCTCTCACGCGGCGGCTGTTTGCGTCCGGCTTACAGCAAGCTTGGCAGATCTTCGGCGACGCGGGCGGGCAGTGACGTCGAAGCGGTCGCCGGCATCGTTTGCGGAATCATACTGCGTTCGGGCGATGGCGCCGGAATCGGGGGGCGCAGGCGGGATGGATGGTGCGGTGTGCGGTGTGCGGCCAGTGTGGACTGATGACGGCATGACGGCTCGGCGCGCTGCCGCCCGATGCCCGTTCGCGTGAGCGAACGGGGTCCGGCATGGCGCGCGAATCAGGATGCGCGTACGCAAATCGTTTGGCATCCTTGTGGATTACTTCGGAAGAGGCTTCGGAAAAGCTGGCGCGTCAGCCGGCCTTGCCCCCTTGCTCGTGGAATCAGGGCGCTACACCGGCCCGCTTCCGCATCCGCTTCCCGCGGACGATCGGATTCCATCGCGACGTCAAGCTCATTGCGCCACGCAGGCGGTCGAATGCGATGTCCTCCTTCGGCCCGAAGCGATTGACCGCCGGCCACGCGAGCACGTGATCGAGGCACGCCTGCCACTCGTCGCCATGAAAACGGCGGCCGATTTCCCGCACGGCGTCAGGCGCTGCGATCGCGATACCCGCCAGCAGGTAATAAGCCCAAAAGCTGCCCGCGCCGACGAGTCGATCCAGCCTGCATACGGATAACGCCGCGAGCACCCCGTCCACCGACGCCAGATCGGCGCGATGCGTGCGGATCGCCCGCGCAACGAGGTTGTGCTGACCGCCATACGCGGCGATGGAGGTCCCGTTGCCGGCAGCGAGCACGGCCGAGAACGTCACGAGCGCAGCCATCTCGTCGATACGCGATGCATCGTCACGTGGCCCGCACACACGCAGCACGATCGCGTCGATGACGGCGCCCGGCAAGGTCGACGTCTCTCCGCTCGCCGCCGCGATGACGGCGAGCCTGTCTCTCGGATTCTTCGCAGGCAGCGTGTCGCCCTGCGCGCCCGTCTCATGTGCGGTGCATGTGCCGGCATCCCCCCCGCTGCATTCGAGACCGCCGGCAATCCGCTCGAGTGCGGCCCAGCCGACATCGGGATCGTCGAATGCGCACGCATCGATCACGCCGTGCGCGGTGTCGAACGCGGCACGCGACCCGGGGCAGCAGCGTTCGGCTTCGGCGAGTTGCCGTATCGAAGGCACATGCGAGCATGCGCCGCGCGGGTCGGTCAGGTCGCATGCACAGGCGCTGCCGTCCGATGCGATCCACGGTACGAGCCCGTGAAGCGCGGCCGTTGCGTCACGAGACAGATTCGCGCCTGTCCGCATGCGTATCGCCTGCGACGCGGCGACGGTCGTGTCGCCGGCGTCGGCCGCCATCGCTACGCAAGCGGCAGCGTCGAGATGTTCGATCAGGTACTGCAGCCACGCGGCCGTGCGCAGCCGGTCAGGCGTCGCGCCGCGCGCATCTCCATACTTTGCTGGATCGGTAAGCATGGGTCTTCCGGGATAGTTCTGGCCAATTTGGAATAGTGGTAATTCAGTCGAATCGGATGGCGCGGTACGCCGTACCGACCCTGCAACGCCACACGCATCGGATCGCGATACGTGCGGCCAGCCTGTCGTCACGCTGATACGGAAGACGGCTCGAGCGCATCGACGAAGCGGCAACCCGCGCACATCCCGCACGGCCTTCGTGCAAGGCGAGTTCCCCGCATCGATGCCCGACGCTTACTGCACGTGGAACTTCGGCGACGTCGCGAGCCAGCACGTTCACCGTGCAATCCGGCGTCAGCACGGCGTTGTTGAGCGTCACGCGCGAGTCCGGATCACTCCACGCCGTCGTGACCTTGCTCGGTCCACAAGTACCGAGTACCCGCATGTCCAGCTTCACGTTGTTGATCGACACTTGCGTCGTGCTGTCCACGTTTCCCGTCCATGGCGCCGCACTGCTCGCGCTACCGGTGAACAACACGCACAATGTGCCGCCGGTGAACTGGGTCGACGTGATGTTGACGATGCCGGTCGGCGTGACGGTGCCGTTGACCGTCGTCGTACAGTTGATCGGACTGAACGCGCCCTTCTGGAGCGATGTGAGCCCCGACGCGGAAAACGGTTCGCCATTGGGATTCATCGGCAGGCCGTCCACGCGCGAAACGGTCACTGCAAAAGCAGGCGCGGCCGAACCCGCGGTGAATGCCACTGCAGCAACAAGCGATGCAATTTGACGAATGTTCATCTGTACGGCCTCTCTCTTGATATATGGCGGCCTTACACGAGAATCGCGACCGCTCTGTCGAATGAATCCGGCCGTCGCGCCGATGCGCACGACGGCACGAACCCTTCGAATCCGCAAATACCCGCCGCACCTGTCGCACGACCCTCGCGCGCGGCGGGTACCCGCTTCGATCCGCGACGCTTACTGCACGTGGAACTTCGGCGACGTCAGCACCGTACCGCCCACCGTGCAATCCGGCGTCAGCGTGGCGTTATTGAACGTCAGCGAAGAGTTCGTATCGCTCCACGTCGTGACAACCTTGCTCGGCCCGCAGGTGCCGAGCAGCGTGACGTTCACCTTCACGTTGTTGATCGACAATTGCGTCGTGCTGTCGGCCTGCCCCGTCCACGGCGACGTGCTGCTCGCGCTGCCGTTGATCAGCGAGCATGTCGCGCCGCCCGAGAACGTCGTCGACGTGATGTTGACGATGCCGGTCGACGTGATCGTGCCGTTGAACGTCGCGGTACAGCCTGCGCTGATCGCGCCCTTGCTGAGGTTCGTGAGCCCGGTCGCCGAGAACGGCTCGCCATTCGGGTTCATCGGCTGACCATCAGCCCGCGAAACGGTGACTGCGAAAGCAGGCGCGGCGGAAACCGCGGTGAAAGCCACTGCAGCAACAAGCGATACGATTTTGCGAATGCTCATTTGAACTGCCCCCTCTTTTCACAAATGGCGGCACGCCGCCAGGAACTCGACCGCCCGGCCGGATCGTTCCGGCCCGACGGTCGCAGGAAGCCGCCGGTGCGCGTCATGCGCGCCGGACGGCTCAGAACTTGTAGGAAATCCCGACGAACGTGATCAGCGGATCCGCCTTCAACCGTGTGCGCGTGGTGGCGAGCGTCGAACCGTCGGCCGCCTTGATCACGAGCGACGAGTAGGTCTTCAGCGGCATGTACGTCAGCGTCGCCGTCAGCCCCCAGTGCTTGTCGATCGCGTAGCTCGCGCCCACGTTGTAGACCGGCGTGAACGACGACGACGCCTTGCCCTCGACCGACGTCGGCCCCGGCTTGCCGGCGCCCGCCGCGAGCACGCTGCCGAGGTTTTCGTTGATGTCCTTCGCAAAGTTGCCGTTCAGTTCGATGTTGCTGAACCAGCTGTAGGCCACGCCGATCCCGACGAACGGGCGGAACTTCGCCGTCGGCGAATTGAAGTAGTACTGCAGAATGATCGTCGGGCTCCACTGCCTTGCGTTCTTCACGGCCGGCTGGTTGGCCGGGTTGTCCATGTTGACGCTGCCCAGCGCGCCGGACGGGCCCGGCGGCTTGATCGTGCCGTGCCCGGTCAGCGTGAACTCGGGCGGCACGCCGAGCACCGACGTCACCGCGATGTGGTCGGTAAAGAAGTGCGTGAGCGTCAGGCCGACCGTATCGGCGTTGTTGACGGTCAGGCTCGTGCCGGGCGACGTGAACGACCCGGGCAGGCGCAGCGGCCCGTTGATCGGCATGCCGGCGAGATTCGTCGTGAGCCCGTTGGTCGAATCCTGCGGCATGATGTGCAACCAGCCCAGCGTCGCGACGTTGTCGCCCGCCTGCTGGGCCGATGCGAGCGTCGATATGCCTGCGACGACACCCGCGACAATCAGCTTCTTCATGAAGTCTCCTTCTCGTTCTGTCCGGGCGCCGCGCCCCTTCGCGCGGCGCCGCCGTGTCTCCATCCGGGCTTGCGTCACTGCACGAAGGCGCCGACCGTGAAGTACGGATTGCTCGTATCGTTCATGTCGAGGAACCCGAACACGCCGCCGGTGAACACGAACTTGCCGGTCGCCGGCCCCGATGCCGCATCCGCATGCACGGTCGTGACGACACCCGGCACCTTCTGCGTGAAATCGAGGTTCAGTGCACGCGTGAGCGCGGCCTGCGACGCGTTGAACGGATCGAGCAGCGTGGCCTGCGCGCCGACGAGCGCGGTCGCGCGGTAGTTGAACGCGCTGTCGACACCCGTGTACTCGCCGTTCTGCGAGCCTTGCGTGATCGCCGTCTGCGGGCTCAGGAACGAGATGCCCGATTCGTCGTCCGCGCTCGGCGAGCCCTGCGTCAGGTCCGCATTCGCCGCGCCGGTGCGGATGAAGATCGGCACGAGCTGGTTGCGCAGCTTGCCGACGATCAGGATCCCCTTGCCGGCCTTCGCGGGATCGACCGCCGTGAGCGTCGGCGGAATCTGCGGCAGGTAGTTGAGCGACTGGAACGCCGGCGCATCCGGACGCAGCGTGAACGGCTGGTTCACGGTCGCGCTCGACGCGAGCGGCTGCCCGCCGTTCTTCTTGCCGAAGTTGTCGGTCTCGACGTAGCTGCCGTCCGCGTTGATCGTCACCTGCTGGTCGAGCGCCACCGGCTGGAAGCTTTGCGACGGCACCTGGTGGTAGCCGAGCTGGTTGTACTTGCCGGCGATCTTCGTCAGGTCGGTTTCCAGCGACGAGAAGCTGATGAACGGGTAGTACGGGAACGTCGTCTTCGGGATCTTGCCGACGCCGATCACGCCGTCGAACTGGATCGTCGCGCCGGGGATCGCGCCGCCCAGCACGCCTTCGCCGAGGAACAGCCGCGCGGGCCGGCTCGGGTCGAGGCTCGCGTTCTGCATCCGGAACGTGCACTGGTTCAGCTTCACCGTCGGCAGCCCCGTCTCGTCGGCCAGCGTGCCGTCGACCACATTGGCGGGCGCAGTATCGCGCGTCGGCTGCACGGTGCCCGTCGTGGTCGGCACCGGCGACGCGAGATAGGTCATCCGGTACGTCATCTTCGTCGTGTCGAGCTGCACCTTCACGAGTTCGCCCGATCCCGAGCCGCCGATGAACACCGTGTTGTAGTCGATCGTCTGCGGGCACAGCCGGACCACCGGCGCGGGCGGCGGGTCGCCGTCTCCGCCGCACGCAGCCAGCACGGGCGCGAGCGATGCCGCGGCCATCCATTGCTTCAAATTCATAGGAATCCTCTTGAAATTCGATTCGCCGGCGGCGACGCATGCGCCGCCGGTGTTACGTGTTCAATACAGGGTTACTGGACGAACGCGCCGACCGTGAAGAACGGGTTGACCTGGCTGTTGTTGACGACCATCGCGTAGACATTGCCGGCCGTCACGAGCCAGCCCGTGTCGCCCTTCTTGAAGATCGCCACGTTGCCGCTCGCGCCCTTCGCGTTGAAGTCCTGCGTGGCCGTGACCTTGATCTTGCCGGGCGTCGCCTGCGTGTAGTCGAGCCCGAACTGCGAGGTCACCCCCGACGTCTGCGGATCGATGAACGCCGCGGTACTGCCCTGGAACAGCGTGGACGTATAGTTCGCGGCCATCGTCGAGACGGCCGTGCCGTCATCGCAACTGCCTGCTACCGAATAGAAGGTGTTATTGGTGAAGACGCCGGGCAGGTCTGGGTGCGGCATGTTCGGGTTGAAGCTCGGCCCCGGCGACGTCACCTTGTTCGCCTGACCGCTGGATGTCACAACGCCGCATGCGGATGCGCTGGTCGCACCGATATATCCCCCCTTCAGGGAGTTCGCGGCAATCGCTTTCGTCGACGCCAACATCGAGATGCCGACTTCGGCATCGGCGACCGATGCGAACAGATTGACCGTATCGACGTGCGTATAGCCGACACGAATCACGATCGGCACAAGTACGCCGTTCAGCCTGCCGACGATCATGATGCCTTTCGCCTGACTCGGTGCAATGATCAGCGTCGAGCCCTGCCCCGCGATCGGATACCCCTGCCCCACCGGATTGCTCACGAATACATTGTCTGCCGATCCGTCCGCGTTCTTGCGCTGCGCCCACGGCGTCCCGGTCGTCTGACACGAGTAGTCGCTGCCCTGCGTGATAGAACACGAACCGTCCGCATTGAACGTCTGATTCCAGTTGACGACGTCGGGCTCCCAGCCGACCGGCCCGGTCGGGCTCTGACCATCACCGCCGATCGGCGACAGATGGATGCCGACCTCGTTGTAGTTGCCCGCCACTTTCGTGAAGTCGGTTTCGGTGTCGGTGAAGCCGATGAACGGATAGAAATCGAAGGTGCGCGACGGTACGACGCCGAGCGTGATGCCCGGGAGCAGCGGGATACCGGCGAACGCAATCGTCGCCCCCGGAATCCCGCCGCCCACCACGCCATTGCCGACGAACAGCATCGGCGGATCCGCACGGTTGATCGTCACCGAATACGCGCCGTCGCTCGTCGCGCCGCTGTCGAGCACGAACGCACAGCGGTTCTGCTCGGCGGTCGGGAGCGTGGTCGGATGATGGAACGCGCCGCTGATCGTCAGGCCTGCGCGCGTATTGTTGACCTGCCCCGCCGATGTCGGCACCGACGATTCGATGAACTGCATCTGGTAGGTCATCTTCGTCGTGTCGAACTTCACCTTCACGTACTCGCCGCTGCCTGCGCCACCCGTGTACGTCGTCGTGTAGTCGAGCGCGTCCGGGCACAGCTTCGTGACGACGGGCGGCGTCGTGACGGAACCGCTCGGCCCGCACGCGCTCCCCGAGCACTGCGGCACGTTGATCGGCCCCGGATCGTCACCGCCGCCGCAACCGGCGACGAACGGCAAAGCGATGACCGCGCACGACAGGATCGCTTTCCGCCATTCAGGAATGCAAATCATCAACCCCTCCTTTTCAGGTACGACAAGTCTCGTCCGGACAAGCTGCATGGCCCGCCGGTTGGTATCGCGCCGCCGCACGAACGCGCGGCGCATGACGGTGTGCGCAAGGCTGCCGCGATGCCGGTCAGGCAAATGCGGCACGCGCCGCGGCGGCAGACAAGCGCTCTCCCGCAGCGCCGTCATGCGGCACGGCGCCGTGAGAACAATCGAAACGGGATGTGGTTCGCCGCTACACGGCGATATGACAACGCAGGTACGCGACCTGCATCGCGCCTGCGTTCAGCGAAAAAACGGGAAACGGCAGTCCGACTGGCCCCGCGGATAGGCGTCTCATCAATTGGTCTCCATCCGTACGCTTGATTCGTTATCGTGATGCGTCGTTTGACGAGACTATGATCGGACGATTCCTACAAGTAAATGGATGCAGAGTTCCAAACGGCCGAAACCGCGCAATCGCAGTGCGTGCCGGGGATTTGACAGATTTTCAAACAGCCTTCAATTTATTTGCTCAGACAAATACATGGCCCGTATAACACGCGTTTGAATAACCACGGCCGATCCGCGCTCTGCCTTGCCTGCAGGCCCTCGACGATCCGCCTGCATGCTGCAGCGCAACCTCACACATCGACGATCGCGAGCGTGCCGTGGCTGCCCGGCAGCACCGCGTGAGGCGTGCCGGCAAGCGCCAGGTACATTTGCCCGGCCTCGACGACGACCGTCTCGCCCCCGACCTCGAGCATCATCCGGCCGTCGAGCACCAACAGCCCCTCGTTGTAGTCGTGCACTTCCGCTTCGTAAGCCTGCGCATCCATGCGCAGCACCTTGATCCTGGCCGGCCCGACCTCGCCGACGATCGTGGATTTCCACGCGACGGCCTGCGCGGCCGCCACGGATTTGAAATCGACCAAAGACATGCGCTCTGCTCCGTAAACGGTGAAAGGAACGCATTATCGCGAGCGCGGCGCACGCCGTCCCGGTACGGCGCGTCGGCCTTCGGGCGGCACAGTCGGCCGTCCGGCCGCGCCGCCGCCGGACGGACACGCGATCGCATCCTCGTTCGCATAAAACGGCACGCATTGTTCAAACACCGCAAATAAAACACCGCGTTATTGGCCGATGCGCCGTCAATTCGCGCCAATCCAGCACCGGCAATGCTCGCCCTTTCCACGAGAATGCATTTCCATCTGTCGATTGCTAATATGGCGATCCCGCGATCCTGCGATCCCGCACCACAACGCCGTTCGACATGACGCCCGTTCGCCATGCCGTCCCCGGTCCCGGCCGCTTCGCAGCGGCGGCGGCACCGGGCACGCGCGGCGCACACCGTTGCGCCGGCCGGCCGTGCCATCCGTGAGCATGCAACCGATCCTTTCCGTCTCCGACCTCTCCAAGACTTACGCGTCCGGCTTCCAGGCGCTGAAGCACGTGACCCTCGACATCCGCCCCGGCGAGATCTTCGCGTTGCTCGGGCCGAACGGCGCCGGCAAGACGACGCTGATCGGCTCGATCTGCGGCATCGTCACGCCGACCTCAGGCCGCGTGACGGTCGGCGGCCACGACATCCGCGATCACTACCGCGCGGCCCGCGAAATGATCGGCCTCGTGCCGCAGGAGCTGACGACCGACGCGTTCGAAACCGTCTGGGCGACCGTGTCGTTCAGCCGCGGCCTGTTCGGCAAGGCGCCCGATCCCGCGCATATCGAGAAGACGCTGAGGGCGCTGTCGCTGTGGGACAAGCGCGACAACAAGCTGATGACGCTGTCGGGCGGCATGAAGCGCCGCGTGATGATCGCGAAGGCGCTGTCGCACGAGCCGCGCATCCTGTTCCTCGACGAGCCGACGGCCGGCGTCGACGTCGAGCTGCGCCGCGACATGTGGAAGCTCGTCGATTCGCTACGCGAAAGCGGCGTGACGATCCTGCTGACCACGCACTACATCGAGGAAGCCGAGGAAATGGCCGACCGGATCGGCATCATCCTCGGCGGCGAGCTCGTGCTCGTCGAGGAGAAGCGCGAGCTGATGCGCAAGCTCGGCAAGAAGCAGCTCACCGTGCAGCTCGAGCACCCGCTCGCGGACGTGCCGCCCGCGCTCGCGCCGTTCGGCCTCGAACGCGCGGACGACGGCGCAGCGCTCGTCTACACGTACGACTCGCAGCGCGACGATGCGAGCATCGCGACGCTGATCAACGCGCTCGGTTCGGCCGGCATCGGCTTTCGCGACCTGCATACGACGCAGAGCTCGCTCGAGGACATTTTCGTCAGCCTGATCGACAACCGCCGCAACGGCGTGCAGCAAGGAGCCTGACGCATGAACCTGCATGGAATCCGCGCGATCTACCGCGCCGAAATGGCCCGCACGCGCCGCACGCTGATGCAGAGCATCATCGCGCCGGTGATCTCGACGTCGCTGTATTTCGTCGTGTTCGGCTCCGCGATCGGCTCGCGCATCAGCGACGTGAACGGCATCGGCTACGGCTCGTTCATCGTGCCGGGGCTCGTGATGCTGTCGCTGCTGTCGCAGAGCATCTCGAACGCATCGTTCGGCATCTACTTCCCGCGCTTCACGGGCACGATCTACGAGATCCTCTCCGCGCCCGTGTCGTACTGGGAGATCGTGATCGCGTACGTGGGCGCGGCCGCGTCGAAGTCGATCCTGCTCGGCGTGATCATCCTCGCCACGGCCGGCCTGTTCGTGCCGCTGCACATCCTGCATCCGTTCTGGATGGTGCTGTTCCTCGTGCTGACGGCGGTCACGTTCAGCCTGTTCGGCTTCGTGATCGGCATCTGGGCCGACAGCTTCGAGAAGCTGCAGCTCGTGCCGCTCCTGATCATCACGCCGCTCACGTTCCTCGGCGGCAGCTTCTACTCGGTCGACATGCTGCCGCCCGCGTGGCGCGTCATCACGCTGTTCAACCCGATCGTCTACCTGGTCAGCGGCTTCCGCTGGTCGTTCTACGGGCTCGCCGACGTGCACGTGTGGATCAGCCTCGCCGCGACCGGGCTGTTCCTCGTGATCCTGCTGGCGATCGTCGCGTGGATGTTCCGCACCGGCTACAAGCTGAAGAACTGATGCAAAGCGGCCGCACCCCGCGCTGCCGCCGATGACGCATTTGGGCAAGCAGGCGGCGTTTTTCCTCTGATGCGGCATTTTGTGGTCGCGTCTACTGAAGACGAAGCATCGGGGCCGCGAAGCACGCGCTTCGCGGCCCCTTTTCATTTCAGAGGACGCCATGCCCGCCGCCACCGCTCCCGCCTCCGCCGCCGCCCGGCTCGAACGCCTGCCGTTCTCCGGCTATCACAAGCGGATCTTCTTCATCATCGCGATCGCGTTCTTCTTCGACTCGGTCGACCTCGGCACGATGACGTTCGTGCTCGGCTCGATCCGCAAGGAGTTCGGCCTGTCTACCGCGGCCGCCGGCCTCGTCGCGAGCGCGAGCTTCTTCGGGATGGTGCTCGGCGCGGCCGTCGCCGGCCTGCTCGCCGACCGCTTCGGCCGCCGGCCGGTATTCCAGTGGAGCATGGTGCTGTGGGGCGCGGCCTCCTACCTGTGCTCGACCGCGCAGAGCGTCGACGCGCTGATCGTCTACCGCGTGCTGCTCGGGATCGGGATGGGGATGGAATTCCCGGTCGCGCAAACATTGCTGTCCGAATTCGTGCCGACCGAGAAGCGCGGCCGCCTGATCGCGCTGATGGACGGCTTCTGGCCGCTCGGCTTCATCACGGCCGGCATCGTCGCGTATTTCGTGCTGCCGCAGTTCGGCTGGCGCACGGTGTTCGCGCTGCTCGCGATTCCCGCCGTGTTCGTGCTCGTCGTGCGCCGGATCGTGCCCGAATCGCCGCGCTGGCTCGAGCATGCGGGCCGGCACGCGGAAGCCGACACGGTGATGCACACGATCGAGGCGAAGGTGATGCGCTCGGCCGGCGTCACGACGCTGCCGCCGCCGTCGCGGCTTGCGGAACCGGTCGTGGCACGCGGCCACGGCGCGCTGCGCGAGATCTGGAGCGGCGTGTATCGTCGCCGCACGGTGATGGTGTGGCTGCTGTGGTTCTTCGCGCTGCTCGGCTTCTACGGCCTCACGTCGTGGCTCGGCGCGCTGCTGCAGCAGGCCGGCTTCGAGGTCACGAAATCGGTGTTCTACACGGTGCTGATCTCGCTCGGCGGCGTGCCGGGCTTCCTGTGCGCCGCGTGGCTCGTCGAACGCTGGGGGCGCAAGCCGACCTGCATCGCGTCGCTGATCGGCGGCGGTGCGATGGCATACGCATACGGCCAGAGCGCGCTGTACGGCGGCAGCACGACGCTGCTGATCGTCACCGGCCTCGCGATGCAGTTCTTCCTGTTCGGGATGTGGGCCGCGCTGTACACGTACACGCCCGAACTGTACGGCACCGGTGCGCGTGCAACGGGGTCGGGCTTCGCATCGGCGATCGGGCGCGTCGGCTCGCTGATCGGGCCTTACGTGGTCGGCGTCGTGCTGCCGGTGTTCGGCCAGGGCGGCGTGTTCACGCTCGGCGCGCTGTCGTTCGTCGCGGCGGCCATTGCGGTGTGGACGCTCGGCATCGAGACGAAGGGGCTCGCGCTGGAACAGCTCGCGGCAGGCGACGAAGCGGGCGGCGGCGGCCGGTATGCGGCAGCGGCAGACAAGATGTCCTGAGCGCCGAATCGACGACCCGGGCGTGCTTTCCGGCCGGCATGGCGTTCAGCGCCGTGCCGGCCGCTGCGTGAACTGACAGGATTCGCGCCTGGCGCGGCGCTGCTAGACTGCGTCGAGGCACCGTGTCGCGCGCCCCTGGCACATCGCGGCGCGCGCGATCGGGGTGCCCCGCCCCCCACTGCCCGCGCAAGGACCGCCTCGATGGACACCGCCCGTATCGAAGAAATCCGCAGCGGCCTGTTTCGCGCAACGACCTACATCGACAAGCTGAAGCTCGGCTTCAGCCAGTTCTTCGTCCGGTCGCCCGATGGCGACGTCGTCTGCATCGAAACGGGCACGCGTTCCAACTTTCCGCAACTGAGCGCGAGCCTCGCGACCGTCGGCATCGCGCCGTCGATGGTGAGCAGCGTGGTCGTCCCGCATTTCGAAGTCGACGAGATGGGCGCACTGCCCGACTTCCTCGCGGCCAATCCGGCGCTCGTCGCGTACGCGCATCCGATCTGCACGCACGGGCTGGCCGATATCTTCGGCGTGCGCGCGAAGCCGCTGAAGGACGGCGAGCCGACGACGATCTCCGGCGTCGACGTCGTGCCGATCTTCACGAAGCATGTCCATCAATGGGATGCGCTCGTCGTGTATCTGCCGGCGTACAAGGCGCTGCTGTCGTCGGACATCCTGATGCGCTTCGGCGACGAAGCCGCCGACGACCCGCTGCCGGCCATCCTCGATTCGATCCGGCGCTCGGACTACCTGCCGTCGCTCGCACACTTGGCGAGCGCGCTGCGCCGGATCCAGGCGCTCGATCTCGACGTCATCCTGCCGATGCACGGCCCGGCCATCACACACGACATCCCGCGCGTGCTCGCCGGCGCAATCGCGCATTGCGAGGCCGCCGCCGCGTAAGCCGCGGTGGCGGCAACCCGGACGACGGTCCGGCAGGTTGTTCCGGTCAGGCGCCGGCGACGACGAACTCTTCGGCCGCCTTGCGCTGAACCGCGGCCATCACCGCCAGTTCGCGCTTGCTGCGCGCATCGCCGGACACGACACCCGTCGCGTTCTTCGCCTTCGCGCCCAGCGGGAAAAAGACAAACGACGCGCCGGCCGGGGCCGCCGGTTCCGCACGCAGGCGTTTGTTCAGGATTTTCAGGTACTTCTTCTTCGACACTTCCTTAGCAGCCATGGCACCCTCCGCGTGAACGTGGTGAGGACCAGCATAACAGTTTTGGCAAAGGGCTCCGCCGCATCGCCCGCCGGTGCGTGCGTCCCCGAATATTCGTCGGGCCAGATGTCGATTCGCGTCGCCGTCGCGCGTCGTGTTGTCGTAACCGATCGTTTTTGCCGTCGGCGCGGCCGGCGGCGCCCCCTGATTCCTTTCAAGGAGATACGACCATGCGCGTCCTGGTAATCGTCAAGGCCACCGCCGATTCCGAATCCGGCCGGATGCCCGACCCCGAAATGATCGCCGCGATGGGCCGGTTCAACGAAGAACTGGCGAAAGCCGGCATCCTGCTCGCCGCCGACGGGCTGCACCCGAGCATGCGCGGCAAGCGTGTGCACTTTGCCGGCAGGAACCGCACCGTCATCGACGGCCCGTTCGCGGAAACGAAGGAACTCGTCGCCGGCTTCTGGCTGTGGCAGGTGAAATCGATGGAAGAAGCGGTCGAATGGGTGAAGCGCTGCCCGAACCCGATGCCCGGCGACTCCGACATTGAGATCCGCCCGCTGTTCGAGGCCGAGGATTTCAGCCCGGCATTCACGGCCGAGTTGCAGGAACTGAAAGCGCAGCAGCGTGCGCAAGCCGAGGCGGGGAAACACGCGTAAGCCGGGCGGCGTCAGGCGGTCTTGCATGACCGCCGGGCGCCGGCAACGCTTGCTGCAGCGCATCGCGCTCATCCCGCCGTTGACGCTACCGGCCGAGTAACGTATCGTTTTGATACGTTACTCGGCCGTTTCTTTCCATCATGCATTCCCGTTTCGACCGCTTCCGCACCACCGCGCTCGGCGCCCAGCTCGAAGCACTGATCGCTCAACCCGAGCGCTACGTCGAATTCGCGGCACTGTCACGCGTGGGCGTCGCCGCGATCGGTGCGATCCAGCACGAGATCGCGCTGAAATTCCCCGAAATCGAAACCGACACGACGGCCCGCCAGTTCTGCGGCGCGATGGTCGCGGACGTCATGCGCCGCCACGGCCACGACGTCGTGCAGGCGCGCGGGCGGCTCGGCGGCACGCTGTTCAGTTACGGCGCGGTGTTCAGCGCGCATCCGCAGTTGCTGCCGTTCGCCGGTGTCGTCGCCGCGCTGGCGCAACTGCCCGATCGGCTCGCCGCGTATGCGGCGCACGTGCCGGCCGCACTGCGGACGCGCCGCCCCGACGGCACGGGTTTCTCGCTCGTCGAGCATGCGTGCCATCTGCGGGATCTCGACGCAGTGTTCGCCGAACGCATCGACGCCGTACGCACGCTCGACCTGCCGGTGATCGCCTCCGTCGACGGCACCGCACTCGCCGCGCAACGCGACTATCTCGCGCAGCCGCTCGACGCGGCGGTCGCGGCATTCCGCACGGGTCGCGCGGCGCTGTGCACCGTCGCCGCCGCGCTCGATCCCGCGCAGCTCGCACGCTGCGGGCTGCGCGACGGCATCCGCCGCATGTCGCTCGACGAACTCGTGCGCGAACTGCTCGACCACGACCGCACGCACGTGCTCGAACTCGACGAACTGCTCGCCGAACTCGCATTGCCGCCCCTTCCTTGCCCGCCCGCGCCATGACCCAGCCCACGCCCGTCGTCTTCATTCACGGTTTCATCGGCACGCTCGACGTGCGCGGATGGAACGGCCCGCATCTCGCGCCCGACCTGCTCGGCTACGGCGCATATCGCGCGGTGCCGTTCGACGCGATTTCGCTCACCGCTCAGGTCGAGCATGTGCGCCAAACCGTCGATGCTCATTTCGGCGCGCAGCCGGTCGATGTCGTCGGCCACTCGGTCGGTGGCGCGATCGCGATGCTGTTCGCGCATGCGCACCCGGAACGCGTACGGCGGATCGTCAACGTCGAAGGCAACTTCACGCTCGACGATGCGTTCTGGTCGGCGTCGGTCGGCCGCATGACGCCCGGCGAGGCCGACGCGATGCTCGACGGGCTGCGCGCCGATCCGCTCGGCTGGCTGCGCGGCGCGATCGACGCGCCGTCGCCGGGCCAGCTCGACGACGCCTGCCGCTGGCTCGCGCATCAACCTGCATCGACGCTGCGCGCGATGGGCCGCTCCGTCGTCGCGACGACAGGCGAACCCGGCTACCTGCAGGCGCTCGCGCAGGTGTTCGAGCGTCATCCCGTCCGGCTCGTCGCCGGCGAACGCTCGCGCGCGGACTGGCACGTACCCGACTGGGCGCTCGCGCGCTGCGCCGGCTTCGACACGATCGCAGGCTGCGGGCACTTGATTCCGGCCGAGCGGCCGGATGCGTTTCGCGATGCAATCGGGCGCATCCTGGGCGCAGCAGGCATCTCCGGTCGTCAGGCGGGGAAAATGTCGAAACCGTATGATTCGCCGAAATTTGGTTGAAAGGCGCGGTTGCTAGAGTCACCGGAACAGGGTTTTCCCGGCGTCCGGCGCCGGACTGGGTCGACACATGCAACGATCGATGCACCTGGCACGTACCTTCTGGCTGCTTCTGCTGCTGGCCGTCACGAGCCCTGCCTTCGCGTTTCATGCGCGGGTCGTCGCGATCCCGAGCGCCGCGATGAGCGAGACGCTGAAGGCGACGATCGTGCTGCCCGACGATTACGCGCGCGACAACCGCGGCAACGAGCGCTATCCGGTCGTCTATCTGCTGCACGGCTCGGGCGGCGACCATACCGACTGGACGTCGAACACGCACATCGCCGCGCTCGCCGACCGCTATCACGTGATCCTCGTGATGCCCGACGGCGGGCACGAAAGCTGGTACATCGACAGCCCGTTCGATTCGGGCAGCCGTTACGAAACCTTCATCGGCGATGAAGTCGTGTCCTACGTCGACCTGCATTTCCGTACGATCGCGACGCAGCACGCGCGCGCGATCACCGGGCTCAGCATGGGCGGCTTCGGCGCACTGCGCATCGCACTCGACCGGCCCGACACGTTCGGCGCGGTCGGCAGCATCAGCGGCGCGGTCGATCCGCGCTGCTGCGCGGACGAGCCGGGCATCGACCACGTGTTCGGCGATCCCGAACGCCATTCGTCATTCTGGAACCGCAACGTGATCGTCGAAAGCGCGCGCGCGTTCGTGCGCGCCCATCTCGACCTGGCGATCGATTGCGGCCGCGACGATTCCTTCGTCGGCTCGAACCGCACGCTGCACGAACGCCTTCTCGCGCTCGGCGTGCCGCACGACTACACGGAGCGGCCCGGCGGTCATACGTGGGATTACTGGGCGAATGCGATCCGCTACCAGATGCGGTTCTTCGCGACCTCGTTCCAGCATCGCGGTTACGCATACCATCCTGCACCGGCTGTGCCGGAGATGACACGCGCGGGCTGACACGTATGCCGCGCCGCCGCGCGGCACGACATCGGTGGCGTTCGCGCTCGCGCGGATCATGAAGAACCGCATCGTCGGCTCGACGATCGCGCGGCCGCGCACCGAAGCGCATCGGGACAGGGACAGCGACATCGATACGCTGACGCTCGGACTCGGCCCGGACGACGAACGGTTCGCCGATTCGCTCGTGCCGCCCGGGCACGCATCGAGGCACGGGCATACCGATCCCGGCTATCCGGTCGAAGGCCGCAAGGTCTGAAGTCTGAACGGGACGAATGAGATGCCGGGCTGCCCTGCCCGGCATGAAGAGGCATGCGCGTCACTCGACGCGCGGACACGTGGAAGCGGCGGAATCAGCTGTCGTGCGCAGTGGTATCGGCGCCGACCACGCGATCGAAGAACTCCTGCGCACGCGCCAGCTCGGCGAGCGCGCGATCGAGGCGCGACATCGCGCGCGCGTATTCGGCCGACGAACCGTCGTCGTCGCTTTCGCCGCGCACGGCGCGAAAGGCCTGATCGACGTTGCGCGTTGCTTCGACGAAGCGTTGCGCGGCCCGGGCTTCCCGCGAACAGATGTGGGTCGACATCGACACTTCTCCCTCAGGGTTGCAGTGTGAAGCACGCCGACGCCCCGTGTGCGTGGTGCGTATGTCGGCAGCGTGAACCACGAACCGTCGATCGTCGACGCATCGGCCGCCGCGCAGCGCGCTTCGAGCCGATTGTCCCTCTGCACTCGCCGCTCCGCTATGGCGAGATTGCAACAAATTCTTGCGCGACGTGCCGCGCGCGATTCGTCACGCGCGCCCGATGCGCGGATGTGCAAGGCCCGCGAACGCGGCCGCTTCGCCCGGCGACAGGTCGAACAGGTCGCCCGTGAGATCGCGCGGATGCTCGGCCGCCGGCCGGTTGCGCAAGCGCGCCACGTGCGTGGGCGCCACATACGCGGCCGCCGTTTCGATCGGCGGCACGTCGAACAGATCGCGCGTGACGCCGCGCACGGCGTCCGTCGGCGAACGGCCGCGCAAGCGCGCGACGAGTTCGACGAAGCGATCGAAATCACCGGCGCGCGCCGCCTTGTTCACTTCCGCGAGATCGCGCGCCTTCAGCACGCACGGCTGGGCGAGCCGCACGAAATACGGTGCCTCGAGTTCGACCGATAGCGCGAGCGGATAGCTCTTGCCCGTCTGCTCCTTCGCTCGCCCGACGCAATCGACCACGGCCGCGCCCTGCGCGGCGCCGAGCGCCTTGCCGGTGCTCACGCTGCGCAGGTGATCGGGAAACACGCGCAATTGCGTGCCGACCGTCAGCGCGGTGGAGGACGCGCAGACGAGCGCGTAATGCTGTTCGCGGCGCCGGCCGGACGGCAAGGTCGAGCGGCTCGCGATGAAGGTATGCGGCGGCAACGGCCGCACCTGCCCGCTCGCGTCGATCCAGGCATTCCACAACAGCGCGTCCTTGCGCTCGCCCGCGCGCGGGCGCGACGCGACCGGCGAGAACAGCGCGAGCAGCGAGCCCGTGCGATGCGCGGCGATTTGCGCGCTGTTGCCGAGCGGCTGGTTGATGCCCCACAGAAAACGCCCGCCCCCGAGCCGGCGCTCCCATTCCTTGCGGAGCACGACGGTCGGCAGTTCCTCGCCGGACTCGGTACCGATCTTGGTCCAGCAGAACGTGGGTGGGAGGTGTTTCAGTGTCATCAACTTTCTCGGGATACAGCCTCGCTGGTGACAGCAAGCCCATTCAACAGCCGTAACTGTATAGGTATAATGCATCGCATGGAAGCCCCGGACCAAGATTTTCCCGTACAAGACCTGTTGCGCCGCCTGCTGGCAGATACACGCTCGTCCAGTGAAATAGCGCGACTCTCCGGGGTCAGCCAGCCGACCGTATCGCGCCTGAGGCTGTCGAACGGGCATCGGCTGCGCCGCAGCGCGCCATTCAATAAGCTATGCAATTTCTACGGCGTCGATACCGAGCCATCGCGCCGCCAATACAACGACCTGTTGCGCGACGCGATCGTCGACGCGTGGGACGGATCGGACGAGCACGGCCGCGCGCTGCTGGTCGTGATCCAGGGGTTGAAGGGATTGCAGGCCAAGGCGGACGACGGATGATCGCCGGGCCGTGATGCACGGCACATGGCGCGCGACCTGCGCGCCGCCGCTGCGGGAATCGGGAAAGCCGGCAAGAAGGAAAAGAAGATGCCGTGCAACACCAGGCGTGCGATCCGCCCGGCTTCAATCGAAGGGAATCGAGCGCTGTGCCGCACGCGTGCTCTCCCGCCACACACCGACAAGGAAACCTCGAGAGCCGGTTTCAGAACGCCGCCGCGAAATGACAGCGGCCGCGCCGGTTCTCGGCAACGCCTGCGCTGCGCCTGCATTGCGTCAATACCTCACTCGTCAATGATGACGAATGACTTACATAATCTTTTTCCGTTTATAAAAAACACCCTGAGAAGCGATTATCTAAACTTTTTAAACCTAATCAAAAAAAGTTTGACTCGCCGTTTTCTTTCTTGCTATCTTTCCCCGCAAGCAATATCGCCGGGAAATCGAATCCGCATCAGGAAATCAATGGCCCGACAATCAACTTCCGTTTTTATTACGTTTAAAACGAGAAGTAGCTGATTCGTAAGCCGCGGCACCCGCTCGCAACACACAGCTCCCGCTTCACCGGTCATCCCGTTCCGCTTCTGGCGGAAGAGGACGATGTCGACATCTCTCCCGGTTGACCGGGACATTCGATCTCGCCCGCAGCACCTCACACGAAACACGCACACCACGTCGTCGCTCGACCATGCATTGCCCGCTTATACGGATTTCATTCATTGGATTCCTAATTAAGTGATAACGCAGCGAAGCATCCGCAACAGCAGATTGAAGGGAAACAGATGGCCGGCACGCGCGCCGTTGCTGCGACGCGAGCCGGCACGACAGCAGGCCGTGCGCGGGATCGACGTTCGCGATACGCGAATCCGGCACCCGGGCCGGCCTCCGATCTTGATGGTGGGAGGGGGAGGAAAACTTATGTCGCCGTGAATCACGCCGGTCGGTCCGGTCTTGCGTCAGGTTGCATGCGCCGCCCTGCCGCTACCCGCGATCCGGGTCGCGCGCTGCACCGGTTCTTCGTCGAAATCTCGGAGCTCACAATGCAGAGAACTCAGCACGTCAATCGCACACTCTCGCAACGCTTTGCCCTCGCCGCACTGCCGCTCGCGGTAGCCGCCACGCTGGCGCCGCTGCCCGCCCAGGCCGCAACCAGCTGGGTGCCGACCCGCACTGCCGCTTTCCTGCTGTCGAATGCGCCCGCCGCGGCTGCTTCGGCCGCCTCGCAGGCCCAGCCTGCGTACTCGCTCAACAGCATCGGCACGCCGGCGCTCACCGACACGCACGTCACCCCGCTCGAACTAAGCCAGCCGCTGCATGTCACCGTGGTGCTGAAGAACCGCAACACCGACCAGCTCGACGCGTTCCTGCGCGACGTCAACCAGCCGGGCAGCGCGAACTACCGCAAGTACCTGACGCCCGCGCAGTTCAAGGCGCGCTTCGCGCCGACCGACGACCAGGTCGCGGCCGTCGTGGCCCACCTGAAGGCAAACGGCTTCAGCAACGTCACGGTGTCGGAGAACAACACGCTGGTCTCCGCCGACGGCAACGCGACCAACGCACAAAACGGCTTCCACGCGAGCATCAAGCGCTTCAACTATCGCGGCAAGCCGGTCTTCGCGAACGATTCGGCCGCGTTGATCCCGGCGTCGCTCGGCCCGGTCGTCGATGCGGTGCTCGGCCTGCAGAACGCCGCGGTGCCGCACCGCCTGCTCCACCGCTTCGCGCCGGCCGCCGCCATCGAGCCGAACAAGATCGCGAAGAACGCGGCCGCCGCGTCGCAACAGGTCGGCCACCAGCCGACCGATTTCGCAAAGATCTACGATGCGAGCGGCCTGCCCGCCGCGACCAACACCACGGTGGGCATCATCACCTGGGGCGACATGACCCAGACCATCGCCGACCTGAACACCTTCACGCGGAATGCCGGCCTGCCGACCGTCAACACGGCCGTGGTCGCGGGCGGATCGGGCACGCTGGCCGACGACGGCGATCCGGGCGAATGGGATCTCGACAGCCAGGACATCATCGGCACGTCCGGCGGCGTCAAGCAGCTGATCTTCTACTCGGCGGTGAACGGCGACAGCAACGACAGCGGCCTCACCGACGCGACGCTGACCGCGGCGTACAACAAGGCCGTGACCGACAACAAGGCGACCGTCATCAACGTGTCGCTCGGCCTCGACGAAACCGCCGCGAACTCGGACGGCTCGCTCGCCGCCGACGACGCGGTGTTCAAGCAGGCCGTCGCGCAGGGCCAGGTCTTCTCGGTCTCGGCCGGCGACGCGGGCGTCTATCAATGGTCGACGTCGCCGCAAGGCGCGCCCGGCTACATCGGCACGTACAACGGCACGTCGGTCAGGACGACGATCAACCTGTCCAAGTACAGCGTGTCGTCGCCCGCGAGTTCGCCGTATGTCGTCGCGGTCGGCGGCACGACGCTCTCGACCACCGGCACCACGACGTGGGCAGGCGAAACCGTGTGGAACGAAGGCGTCGCGTACGCGGATCTCGACAGCAACGGCAACCCGGTCGACAACGCCGTGCGGATCTGGGCCACAGGCGGCGGCGTGAGCGCGTTCGACACCGCGCCGAGCTGGCAGACGGCCGCGCTCGGCAGCACGGTGACGAAACGCGTGGTGCCCGACGTGGCGTTCGACGCCGCGCAATCGACGGGCGCGTACATCGTCATCAACGGGCAGGCCAACCAGCTCGTCGGCGGCACGAGCCTCGCTTCGCCGATCTTCGTCGGCGGCTGGGCGCGGGTCGAATCGGCGAACAACAACAGCCTCGGCCTGCCGACGTCGGCGTTCTACCAGAACTTCCCGACCAATACGTCGCTGCTCCACGACGTGACCTCGGGCAACAACGGTTATAGCAGCCACGGCTATACCGCGAAGGCCGGCTGGGACGACGATACGGGCTTCGGCAGCCTGGACTTCGCGAAGGTCAGCGCGAGTTCGGCGAAGTAAGCCCCCGGCGCGATGCGGTGCGGCGAAGGTGCAGCACCGCATCGCCCATGCAACGCGACACCGCGCGAGCTATCGGCCGCGAGCGGGCGCGGTAACGAAGCCGACTTTCGTGAGACCGGCCGCCTGTGCGGCCGCAAGCAGTTTTGCGACGCTGTCGTAGCGGGCCGCGCGATCGGCGGACAGGCGCACTTCCGGCTGAGGCGCGGTGCGGGCCGCCGCGGCAAGACGCGCCGCCAGCCCGGTATCGGACATCGGCTGCGCGTTCCAGCTCACGCCGCCGCCCGCATCGATCGAGACATCGACATGCGGCACGCTTGTATCCTCGCGCGGGCTCGCCGCCTGCGGCAATGCAACGCGCGCGGCGTGATGCAGCACCGGCAGCGTCACCATGAACACCACCAGCAGCACGAGCATCACGTCGATCAGCGGTGTCATGTTGATCTCGGCTGCAAGCGCATTTCCTTCGGGCGCGTCGTCCGGGCCGGCGTTCATGCTCGCGCTCCGTCGGCGGCAGGGTGCAGGTCGGCCGGCTTCCTGGTCGCCGGTTCAGGGCGCCCGGCGGGCTCGGGCACGCTGCCGGTCAGCAGCAACAGATGCAGCCCGTGCGCGAAGCGGTTGAGCCGCGCAACGATATCGCGCGACAGCCGCACCAGCGTGTTGTAGCCGAGCACGGCGGGGATGGCGACGCACAGTCCGAATGCCGTCATCACCAGCGCCTCGCCGACCGGCCCCGCTACCCGGTCGAGGCTCGCCTCGCCGGTTGCGCCGAGCGACAGCAGCGCGTGATAGATCCCCCAGACGGTGCCCAGCAGTCCGACGAACGGTGCGGTGCTGCCGATCGATGCGAGCACGCCGAGCCCGCGCTGCATCCGCGCCGCGGATTCGTCCACCGACGCCTTCAGGCTGCGCGACAGCCAGTCGCTCGCGTCGATCCGGTCGTGCAGCCGGTGCCTGCTCGCTTCGTGATGCGCGATCGCCGCCTGGCCCGCGCGAACGAGATCGACGAACGGCCTGTCCTGCCCCCCGAGCGTGTGCATCGCGCCGGCCGCGCCGCCGTCGTCCCGAAAGCGCGCTTCCGCGCGCGCCGCGCGGCGCCGGATGCCGACGAGTTCGATCGCCTTGATCACGATCACCGTCCACGATGCGATCGACATCGCGACGAGCAACAGCGCGACCGCGCGCGTCATCGGGTCGCCCTGCGTCCATACGTGCTCGATTCCGTAGATTGTCATGATGAAGTGTCCTGTCAGTCGTCGAGATTGAACGCGATCGGCGCGCGTGCCCGCGTCGGCACCGGCGCGCCGTCGAACACATGCGGCGCACAGCGGCTAGCCAGTACGGCTTCACGCGCCGCCGCGTCGAGACGCGGATAACCGCTGCCGGTCACGACACGTGCGGCGACGATCTGCCCTGCCGCATCGGTCTCCAGTTCGACGAGCACGGTGCCGTGCTCGCCCAGGCGCAGCGACTGCGGCGGGTAGTCGGGTTTGACCAGCGCGCAGTCGGGATGCGCGACGAAGCGCGGCGGCACCGACACGGAAGACGATCGGGATTCGGGTTGCGTCTGCGCCTGCGTCGGCATTCGTGCGGCCGCATCGTCGTGCGGCGTATCGCGTTGCGCCGCGGCCGGCAAGGACGGACCTGACTGTGCCGGAGCCGGCACAGGCGCGTCATGCGCCGGCGGGCGGGGACGGCCGGACGCGACCTGCCGGTTCGTCCTCAACCCACTGCCCGCAGATGATCGGGGCGCGGACGTAGCCTCCTGCACCGCGTGCGACGCGGCAACCGGTTTCGCCTTCGCGGCCGCCGTCGTCGACACCTCCGGCGCCGCCGCGATCAGCGTCGCCACGATCACCTGCCGTTGCAGTGGTTCGCGTCGTACGATCTGCTCATGTGCGAGCAGAACGAACAGGGCGGCATGCAGAACGCATACGGCAGCGAAGACCGACGCGACGCAAGTTCCGCGACGGCGTACCCGATCGCCAGCGGCACCACGCACGCCGGTCGCCTGCCGCGTTCCGAAGGCAGCGGTGCTCATCGCACCCGCCTTCGCGCGCTCACCCATCCTCGTACACGCGCGCCACATCGCCGACATGAAGAGGAATGCATATCTATCGATCCGGCTTCCATCGCGTTGCCTTGCCCTGTTCACCCCGCCGCCGTCGCCGTGCCTTGTCAGCAGTCGCAGGCCGCTCCACATTGCGCAAGCGAATTCTCCTTGCTGCGGAACACCAGCGGCTGTTCGTCGCGCGGCGCGGGTCGCCGCGCGAATTGCACGGCCTGCTCGACCCGGCCGTGATGCGCGGACTTCTCGCACACCGGATCGGGCTGCGCCGGGTCGCCGGCCAACTGGTACGCCTGGCACCGGCAGCCGCCGTGATCGACATGCCGCTCGTCGCACGTGCGGCACGGCTCGCGCATCCAGTCCTCGCCGCGATACGCGTTGAATGCGTCGCTGTCGTACCAGATTTCCTTCAGCGACCGGTCGCGCACGTTCGGCAGCGCGAGCCCCGGCAGCGACCGCGCGGCATGGCACGGCAGCGCGGTGCCGTCCGGCGCGACGCCGAGAAACACCGAACCCCAGCCGTTCATGCACGCTTTCGGGCGCCGCTCGAAATAGTCGGGCACGACGAACAGGATCTTGCAGCGTTCGCCGACCAGCTTGCGATAGCGGTTGACCGTTTCCTCCGCCTCGCGCACCTGCTCGACGGTCGGCATCAGCTGGTCGCGGTTCACCATCGCCCAGCCGTAGTACTGCGTGTTCGCGAGCTCGAGGTAATCGGCGCCGAGGTCGAGCGCCATCTCGATGATCTGTCCGACGTGCGGCAGGTTGTAGCGATGCAGCACGCAGTTGAGCACCATCGGGTAGCCGTGCGCCTTGATCAGCCGCGCGACGCCGCGCTTCAGCTCGAACGTGCGCGTGCTCGTCAGGAAATCGTTCAGCTCGCGCGTCGAATCCTGCAGCGACAACTGGATATGGTCGAGCCCGGCCGCCTTGAGCCGCTCGATGCGCGTGACGTTCAGCCCGACGCCCGACGTGATCAGGTTCGTATAGAAGCCGAGCCCGCGCGCGTGCGCGACGAGCGTCTCGAGGTCGTCGCGCTGCAGCGGCTCGCCGCCCGAGAAACCGATCTGCGCGGCGCCGAGCGCGCGCGCATCGCTGATGACCGTGCGCCACGCATCGGTGTCGAGCTCCGCGCCGTGGGTCGCGAAATCGACCGGGTTGTAGCAGAACGCGCAGTGCAGCGGGCAACGGTACGTCAGTTCCGCGAGCAGCCACAGCGGCGCGGACGGACGGGAAGTGTCGGGGGCCATGTCAGTCGAGCCAGCCGCGCAGTCGCGCATGATCGAGGAATCGGTACACGTCGGTCGCGAGGTCCGACTGGCTGAACAGGCGCTCGAGCTCGCCGATGATGTCGTCCAGCTCGCGCGTGCCGTCGCAACGCGCGAGGATCTCGCCGGCACTCGGGTTCAGTTTGACCATTCCTTCCGGATAGAGGAGCACGTATGCATCCTGGGCCGCCTCCCATTGCAGGCGGTACATGCCCCTGAGGCAGGGGCGCAGCGGCACGCCGCTGGCAGCTTCGATCGCGTTCATAGCGGGTAGGCCTTTTCGACGGCGTCGAGCATCGACCACAGGATGTCGAGCTTGAATTGCAGGATGCCGAGCGCACGCTGCTGCGCATCCGGCGTCGTGAAGTGCTGCAGCGTCACCGCAAGCCCGTGCTCGACGTCGCGCTGCGCAAGCGGCACGCGGCTGCGGAAGTAGTGCAGCCCGTCCGGCTCGATCCACGGGTAATGCGACGGCCAGCCCGCGAGCCGGTCGAGATGGATCTGCGGCGCGAACATCTCGGTCAGCGACGAGCACACGGCTTCCTGCCATGGCGCGCGCCGCGCGAAATTCACGTACGCGTCCACCGCGAAACGCACGCCGGGCAGCACGTGCTCGAGCGACCACAGTTCGGCACGCGAGAGACCGCACGCCTCGCCGAGCCGCACCCATGCCTCGATGCCGCCTTCGTTGTCGCCCTGCCCGTCGTGGTCGATCAGCCGCTGGATCCAGCGGCGCCGCGTGTCGCGGTCGGGGCAGTTCGACAGGATCGCCGCATCCTTGAGCGGGATGTTGATCTGGTAGTAGAAGCGGTTCGCGACCCAGCCGCGGATCTGCGCGGGCGAACAGGCACCGCTGTTGAGCCGGCGGTTGAACGGGTGATGGATGTGATAGCGCGATTCGAGCGCGCGCAGGCGCGCCTCGAATTCGGTCGCGCTCCAGGGCGTCGGATGCAATGCCGTAGCGGGAATCGGTGCGTTCATGGTCAGACCTGGAATTGCATGCCGTCGTACGCGACGTCGATGCCATGCGCGCGCAGGTGCGCGTGCTCGACGGAATGCGGATCGAGAATCGGATTCGTGTTGTTGATGTGCGTGAGCACCTTGCGCGTGCGCGCGGGCAGCGTGTCGAGCCAGTCGATCATGCCGGGCCGCCCGTGCTCCGCGCATTGCGCGAGATGCCCCATGTCTGCCGCGTGCTTGCCCGACAGGCCGAGGTCGATCATCTCGGTGCCGCTCCAGAACGTGCCGTCCACCAGCACGAGATCGGCGCCGTCCATCGCCGCGCGCACGTCGTCGGTGACGGCCGCGAGCCCCGGCGCATAGAACGCGCGCCGGCCGCTCGCGACATCTTCGATCGACAGCGCGATGTTGTCGCCGGGCGCGGCCGACGCACGCCGCGGCGAATAAGGCGGCGCCTTGCTGTCGACGGGAATCGCGGTGAAGCGGACCCCGCTTGCCGCCGGCACCGTGAACGGCTCGCCGAGCACGATCGTATGCGCGGCGACGCCGCAGTAATGGCAGAGCAGCGGCACGAGCGGCAAGCCGGTAGACAGGTCGTCGAGCACCGGCGCGCTCGCGTAGAGCGGCAGCGGCGTCGAGCGCTCGCGCAGCATCAGCAGGCCCGTCACGTGATCGATCTGCGCGTCGCACAGCACGACGGCGGCGATGCCGCTGTCGCGAATCGCGCGTGCCGGCTGCAGCTCCGGATCCGCGCGCAACTGGGAAAGGATGTCGGGCGACGCGTTGACGAGGATCCAGTCGATGCCGTCGTCGCTGACCGCGATCGACGACTGTGTGCGAGGCAGCACGTGGCCGCTTCCGCTGCGTGCGCGGCGACAGTTCGCGCAATTGCAGTTCCATTGCGGCAGGCCGCCGCCGGCTCCCGAGCCGAGTATCTTGATCTTCATGGGCGTCAGCTCCCGACGCCGCCCGCGCCGATCACGGCAAAGCGGGCGGCACGCTCGGCGATCAGCGGTTGGCGATGTACATCGTGATTTCGAAGCCGAAACGCAGGTCGGTGTAAGACGGGGTGGTCCACTGCATGATGTGTCTCCTGATTGAGTAGATGAGTTGCGTCGGTGAGTCGGTGAGTCGTACAACCGCAGCAATCGAGCGGTCGGTTCCTATTCAGCAAGGAGCGTGCCGAGGCCGCACTTCGACGGCCCGACAGCGATGCGCGGCGCTCGCCCGGGCATCGGGACGCAATCCTTACGATTTGCCTACGCGATTGGCGCGAATGCGGTTCGACGCCGCGGCCGCACGATGCGCATGGGCGGTGACAGGTGTTGAATCGTTGAACACCGGTGTTGCAACTTGACACACCGGCTGTGACAGGCCGCGCGGCCGCGAACCCGTGGCGCGCGTCAGCTTTCGTCGGACGGCTGGCGCTGCGGGTCGGCGGCCGGCATCTTCCGGTAGATCGTGTTGCGCGACACGCCGAGCGCGCGCGCCGCCGCGGACACGTTGCCGCCGTGGCGCGCGAGCGCAGCGGCAATCGCGGACGCGGCGACATCCTGCAACCGCGCGTCGCCTGCCGGGAGCGCGTCCGCGGGCCATGCCGCGGCGGACGGATCGTGCGCGGCCGGCTCGGCCCGGGTATCGTCGCGGCGCAGGTCGTCGAAGAAATCGTCCGGCAGGTGCTCGCGCCGGATCTCGCCGTCGTCGTCGACCATCGCCGCCGCCGTGCGCAGCAGGTTGCCGAGCTGGCGGAAGTTGCCGGGCCACGCGCAGCGCACGAACAGCGCCATCACGTCCGGCGCGACGGACAGCGGCGGCCGGCCCGGGCCCGCGTAGGCCTCCCGTTGCAGCATCTTCTGCACGACCACCGCGAGATCCGTGCGGTCGCGCAGCGGCGGCAGGCGCACCACGAGGCCGTTCAGCCGGTAGTACAGATCCTCGCGAAAGCGGTTCTGCGCAATCATGTCGCGCAAATCGCGGTGCGTCGCGCAGATGATCGCGATGTCCACGGCGATCGTCTTCGTCGATCCGAGCGGGTTGACGAGGCGCTCCTGCAGCACGCGAAGCAGCCGCACCTGCAGCGGATACGGCATGTCGCCGATCTCGTCGAGAAACAGCGTGCCGCCGTTCGCCTGCAGCAGCTTGCCGATCGAGCCCTTGCGGCGCGCGCCGGTGAATGCGCCCTCTTCGTAGCCGAACAGCTCGGACTCGATCAGCGTCTCCGGAATCGACGCGCAGTTGACCGCGACGAACGGCGCATCGCGCCGCGGCGAGTCGTTGTGGATCGCCTGCGCGAGCAGCTCCTTGCCGGTACCGGTCTCGCCGGTGATCAGGATCGGGATGTCCTTGCCGATCACCTTGCGCACCTTCGCGATCACGCATCCAACCTGCGGATCGCCGGTATCGAGGTAGTTGAGCCGCGACAGGCCGGCCGACGTGCCGGCCGCCGGCGCGGGCACCGCGTTCGCGCGCGCGGCCGGCGCACCCGCGTCGTGAACGTCCGTCGGCCGGCTGCCTTCGGCGAGCGTCGCGCGCCGGAAATGCACGCGCGCGCAGACCACCGCGCCGGTGCCGAGGTTCAGCATCAGGTGCCGGTCGGTGCTCGCGCGCATGCGGTCGATCAACTGTGCGCTCGTGACGTCGAACAGCGACGACAGCGTATGCGCACGTAGCGCGGCGAGCGGCATGCCGAGCTGGAACTGCGCACTGCGATTGGCCGACAGGAAACGGCCGTCGGCGGTGAAGGCGACGATCCCCTCCATCAGCGTGCCGAGGAACTCGGGGCGGCCATGGAACGACACCTGCAACGTCTCCTGAAAGGTCGTCGTAAACAGGTGATTCTCGATCATCTGCACCGACATCTTCGCGAGCGCCATCGTGTGCTGGTGGTAGCTGCGGTGGTCGCCGGTCACGTCGAGCACACCGATCGCGTCGCCGTACGGATCGAGGATCGGCACGCTCGAACAGGTGAGGAAGCGGTTCGCAGCGAGGAAGTGCTGGTCGCCGTGAACGACCATCGGGCACAGCTCGGCGAGCGCCGTACCGATCGCGTTGGTGCCCTGCCGGTCCTCCGCCCAGTTCGCGCCCGGGCGCAGCGCGACCTTCTCCGCGCGGCGCAGGAAATCGTCGTCGCCGATCGAATGCAGGATCAACCCCTGCGCATCGGTCAGCACGATCATGCTCTGCGTGTTGACGATCTGCTCGTGCAGCGTCTCCATCACCGGCATCGCATGCGCGCACAGCACGCGGCTCTGCTCGCGCTTGAGCACCAGCGCCGCGCTCGACAGCACGTCGTAGTCGGGGCGTGCCGAGACCTGCAGGCCGAACGTCTCGGACCGCTCATGGGCTTTCTGGATCGACGGCGCGGGCCAGCCGGCGGAATGCGCGGCCCGCGATCCGGCCGCCTGCTCTACGTCATCGCGCATTGTCTCCTCCGGGGATCTTCCGGTCAGTTGCCGGACTCTTTGCCGTCATTGCAAGCAAGCATCGGGCCACGCGAGGGGCACGGCCCCAATCGAAAGCAGATTGCAAGACACGATCCGGCTCCGCCGGGCAGGTCGGGTCACCGGACGGGCCGGTCTTCGTGATACCGCGTCTGCCCGATGCGTGACTACCCGTGCGAATCCCGATCTTTGCGGCTGGCGCGTTTCTGGCTTTGTCGTGGATCAAATACAGTGGTCGTCCGGACACCCGTGCAGCCGCGTGACGATTGCACCGATTCCCCGAACCGATTCGACACGATGCCTGCCCCGATTCGCCACCTATCCCGATCCCGATCCCGACCCGCGTCGCCGGCGTCACCGTCCACGCTCGCCGCGCCCGTTCGCGGACGCTTGCACCGCGACGCGCAATCGATCGCGTTCTCCGTCGCCGGCGCGGCGCACGGCCATCCGGTCGTCGTGCTGCACGGCGGGCCGGGCAGCGGCAGCCAGGCCGGCATCCTGCGGCTGTTCGACCTGACGCGGATGCGCGTCGTGCTCGTCGACCAGCGCGGCGCGGGCGCGTCGGCACCACGCGGCGGCACACGCCACAACGACACCGCGCGGTTGATCGACGATCTCGAAGCGGTGCGCGCGCAGCTCGGCATCGCGCGCTGGGGCGTCGTCGGCGGCTCGTGGGGCGCGGCGCTCGCACTTGCATACGCGGGCACACATCCCGCACGAGTCACCGGCGTCGTGCTGCGCGGGCTGTTCCTGACGTCGCGACGCGAAGTCCGCCGGTTGTTCACGACGTCGCGAACGCGCGCGCCCCGCGAATGGCGACGCCTGTACGCGGCGGCCGGCTGCAGCCAGCCGGATCGCCTGCTGTCGTGCTGCGCGCGGCGGCTGCAACCCGGCGCGAGCGCGGCCCGGCAGCGAGCGGTGGCGCTTGCGTGGCACGCGTACGAGAACGCCATCCTCGCATCGCCGAACCCGCGCCGCTCACCCGCGGATGCGATCCGCTCGCACAAGACCGTCGCCCGGCTGATCGACAAGTACCGGATCCAGGCGCATTACCTGCGACACGACTGCTGGCTCGGCGAGCGCCGCGTGCTCGCGCTCGCGCGCCGGGCGGCGCAGGCCGGCGTGCCGCTGTTCGCCGCGCACGGGATGCACGATCCCGTCTGCCCGGCCGCCAACGTCACCCGCCTCGCGCGTGCCGTGCCCGCGGCCGCGATCGAACACGTGAGCGCCGGGCACCTCGCAAGCGACCCGGCATTGGCACGCAGCATCGCCCGCGCCGTGGCCGCGATGTTCGCGGCGGCACCGCTCGCCCGACCGGGCCCGTCGCGCACATCTTGAGCGCCGCTCGGGCTGCGACGCGGCAATGCACGCAGCCGGGCAAAGCTCAATCCCACGCGTAGCGCACGCCGACCCACGCACCGCGCGGCGCGCCCGGCCCGACGAACTGTTCGTTGACCGGATTCGCACCGTCGAACGTGTGATTCGGCCCGTTGAAGAAGTTCTGTCCCAGCACGCCGAAGCTCGCATAGCGCTTGTCGAACAGGTTCGTCACGCTCGCGAAGACTTCGAAGCGCTTCGTGATCCGGTATCGCATGTCGAGATCGACGAGCACGTAGCCTGAAATCCTGCCGTTCACGTCCTGGTTGTTCTCGTCGCCGCGCGCATACACGCCGCTGCGCCACGTGACGTTCGCGCCGATATCCCACCTGGGCGTCGCCGCGTAGTCGAGCCGGAGCTTCACCGTGTGCGCGGGAATGCCCGGGATATGGTCCCCCGGCTTGACGGCCACGTTGCCGTTCGCGTCGGCCGCCGAATTCGCCGGGCTGTGCTCGGTCCACGACGACCGGTAGGTCGCATCGACATAGCTGTACGAAAGCCCGACACCGAGCGGGCCGAACCGCGTGCGGCCCGCGAGTTCGATGCCTTGCCGCCGCGTATCGCCGACGTTGCGGAAATAACCCTGCGCGCTTGCCGGACTGCTGATGAACTGGATATCGTCGGTCAGCGTCGTGCGGTAGGCGGCGGCACTCCAGGTCGTCGCGGCGCCGATGCGGCCGCGCATGCCGGCTTCGAACGTCTTCGAGATCACCGGCTTGAGCGCCGGGTCCGCGATGAAGTCGTTCGGCAGCGAGCACGGCGCGGCCGGGTCCGCGCATGCGAGTTCGATCGCGGTCGGCGAGCGCATCCCTTCGTTGTACGTCGCATAGGCGGTGAAGCCCGCGACCGGGTTCCAGTTGAGCCCGAGCGCCGGGTTGAACCGGGAGAACGTATGGTTGCCGTCGAGCAGCGGCTGCACGCCGCTCTCGTCGCCGATCTGCGCCTTCGACCAGTCGTAGCGCCCCGACACCGTCAGCGTCCAGTGCGGCGTCAGCGACAGCGTATCGCTCAGGTACACGCCGAGGTTCGCGTTGCGCGTCTTCGCGCGGGTCTGCGGCTCGAAGTCACCGACGCCGATCGCCGCGCGCGTGTCGGTGAAATACGCGTCCTGCGACGACGCGACGTAGCTCGAGTTCGCGACATCCGCCGCCACGCCCGCGATCAGCTGGTTCGCCATCCCGCCGAGCTTGCCGAGCAGCGTGAGCTGCAGGCTGCCGCCGTAGCTGTCGGTCACGATCGTCGACTGCGCGTTGGTGCCCTGCACCGTGTCGACCGTGCCGTCGTCGCCGACCGATCCGTAATCGGTATTGTTGTTGCTGCTGATGTTGGTGTTGCGCAGGTGCCGATAATACGCATTGCCGCTCAGCTCGACGTGCTCGCCGAAGAAACGATCGCCCGACAGCGTCAGGTAGCCGGCGCTGTTGCGGTTCAGGTCGGGATAGGTGTACGCCTGCTTCCGGTTGTCGAGGAACGAACGCGGGATCGTCTGGGTGCCGTACAGCGCGTTGTCGGCGCCGCCGGCGGAAATCGACAGCGTCGTGTCCGAATCCGTGTAGCGCAGCTTGCCGAACGCCTGCCGCACGCGGCTCGCATTGTGGTCGGCCCAGCCGCCGTCGTTCGCGACGTTCGCCGTCGCGTAGTAGTCGAGGTTCGAGCCGATCGTGCCGCCCTGCTCGATGGCGGCCGTCTTGCGGCCCCACGAGCCGCCCGACACCTCCGCTTCGCCGCCCGGGTTCGACTTGCCGTTCTTCGTCGTGATCGCCAGTGCGCCGCCGAGCGTATTGCGTCCGTACACCGGGTTGGAGCCCGGTATCAATTGCATCCGGTCGATTGCCTGCGTCGGCAGGATGTCCCAGTTCACGACGTCGCCGAACGGTTCGTTCACGCGCACGCCGTCGACGAACACCGACAGCCCCTGCGGCGTACCGAGCAGCGGCGATGCGGTGAAGCCGCGATAGTTGACGTCCGTCTGGTACGGATTGCCCTGCGCCTCCGAGATCGTCACGCTCTGCAGGTTCGCGGCGAAGAAGTCGGCAAGCGTCGCGCGGTGCTGCGCATCGAGTTCCGCCGCGCGTACCGTCTGCACGTTTGCCGGCACCTTCTGCAGCGGCGTACCGATCCCGAGCAGCGGCGTCGTGCCGACGACCACCACCGTCGGCAATGTGACGGCCGGCGCTTGCGACGCTTGCGGCACTTCCGGCGCGACCGCGACGGCGGCCGGCGGCACGGCGCCGCCTGTCGCGGCCGTGCCGTCCGCAGGCTGCTGCGCACGCGCGCTGGCCGTCGACAGGCCGAACAGCGCGATGGCGCCGAGGGCCGGCCCGAGAAGCGCGCCACGCATCGCGCCACCGTGCCGCGCGCGACGCGCGCGTCGCATCGCGCCGCCCTTTCCGGCTGCCTTTGGCCTCCTGATCATTTCATTCGTCTCCATGCTTGTATTTCGCCGTGGTGTGCCCCGCACCGCGCGGCGTGCTGTTGTCGCGAAGCAGCGTGCGAGAACCGTGCCAGCCGCGCCACCTGTCATGTTTGGCAACACTGCGCGCACGGGGGTGTACCTGAATGCAACACCTTCGTTGACACATGCGCGCGACGCGCGCCGACGCCGCACGACGCACGATGCGCCCGTGTGCCGCGTCACACCGGCTTCGCGCCGCGATGGCATGCGACTTGCGTGAACGGCAGCGCACTCGGCCCGGAATCCCCACCGTGCCGGCGCGACGAACCGTTCGCGGCGGTGCGACCACAATGACTCAGGAGACAACCATGAAGAAACTCTCGGCTTCAGCGAGCCGGCTGGCGACGATCGGCATCGCGGCGGCAGCGGCCGTCGCGCTGAACCCCGGCCTCGTCGAAGCGGCCGCGGACTACCCGGCCGTGACCTACCAGCGGCTGACCGATGCGCATACCGATCCGGGCTGGCTGACCTACTACCGCACCTACGACGGCCAGTCGCATTCGCCGCTCAAGCAGATCGACGCGTCGAACGCGAAGGAACTCAAGCAGGTGTGGGCCTACAAGTTCCCCGCCGAGCTGAAGCAGGGCTTCGAAGCCACGCCGATCATCAACGGCAACTACCTGTTCGTGACCACGCCGAAGGACAACGTCTACGCATTCGATGCGAAGAGCGGCAAGCAGCTGTGGAAATACGAACCGAAGCTTGGCGCGGCATCGTTCAAGACCGCATGCTGCGACGTCGTCAACCGTGGCGTCGCGCTGTACGGCAAGAACGTCTACGTCGCGATGCTGAGCGGCGAGGTCGTGGCGCTCGACGCGCAGACGGGCAATCTCGTCTGGAAGAAGCAGATGTTCGAGCCGGGCCTCGGTTATGCGTTCTCGCTCGCGCCGCTCGCGCTGGACGGCTCGATCATCGTCGGCACCTCCGGCGGCGAATACGGGATTCGCGGGTACATCGCCGCGCTGAACCCCGAAGACGGCTCGCTGGTCTGGAAGCGCTACACGATCCCGAGCCCCGGCGAAAAAGGCGCGGACACCTGGCCCGACGGGATGCAGGCGCACGGCGGCGGCGCCGCCTGGCTGACGGGCACGTACGACGCGGCAAGCCGCACGCTGTACTGGGGCGTCGGCAACCCCGGCCCGTGGCTCGCGGCGCTGCGTCCCGGCGACAACCTGTATTCCGACTCGCTGCTCGCGCTCGATCCGAAGAACGGCAACCTGAAGTGGCACTACCAGTACACGAGCAACGACACGTGGGACTACGACGGCGTCAACACGCCGATCCTCGCGGACATCAAGTACAAAGGCAAGGACTACGACGCGATCATTCACGCCGACCGCAACGGCTTCTTCCATGCGATCGATCGCACGACCGGCAAGCTGATCTACGCGGAGCCGTTCGTCACGGCAACGTCGGTCACCGGCTACACGGCCGACGGCAAGCCCATCGCGGACCCGTCGAAGTTCCCGAAGGCCGGCACGACGATCGACACGTGCCCGAGCTTCCTCGGCGGCAAGAACTGGTGGTCGGTGTCGTACGACCCCGCGCGCCACATCGCGGTCGTACCTTCCCTTCACGCGTGCATGAGCCTGTCCGGCAAGTCGGTCAGCTACATGGAAGGCCTGCCGTATCTCGGGGAAGGCTTCGAGATCAAGCCTGAACCGGGCAGCCAGGGTTATGGCGAGCTGCAGGCCATCGACGTGAACACCGGCAAGAAACTGTGGGGCCACTGGTCGAAGAAGCCGTGGAACGGCGGCGTCGCGACCACCGCGAGCGGTCTTGCGTTCAGCGGCTCGCTCGACGGCCACCTGTATGCCTTCGACACGGCGACCGGCAAGGTGCTGTGGGAGAGCCCGCAGCTCGCGAGCGGCATCATCGCGCAGCCGTCGGTGTTCGAGGTCGACGGCAAGGAATATGTCGCGGTGCTCGCCGGATACGGCGGCGCGAACCCGATCTGGGGCGGCCCGATGGCCGACGTCGCGAAAGACGTTCCGCGCGGCGGCACGCTCTACGTATTCGCGCTCGACTGAACGCGCGTCGCGCCCGGCATGCGCCCGATCCGGGCGCGACGCCCCCACTGTTTCAACCGGAATGCACGACCATGAAAACTCGACTCGCTCCCCTGACCCTCGCCAGTCTGCTCGCCGCGGGCGTGGCGCTGACCCCGATGTCCGCCGCGGCCGGCGGCGTGCGCGTCTGCACGCTGCCGGGCAGCCCGACCGCCGCCCTCGACATGTCGGTCGCACGTGAAGTGCTGCGAACCGCCGGCATCGCCGCCTCGTTCAACCGGCGCGGCGTGGACGACGACGGCGGCGACGACGGCATCTCCGCCGCCGAACTGAAGCAATCGCTCGAACGCGACTGCGACATGATCGCCGGCTTCCCGCGCTCGGCGATCGCCGATGCATCGAATGCCCGGATGGGTTTCTCGCAGGGGTATCTGCGCTCCAGCTACGTCAGCGTGACGCTGCGCGACGCGCATGCACCGTCCACCGGCAAGGAAACGATCGCGGCCACGTACTCGAGCCCGTCGCAACTGATCGCGGCACAGGCGACGAACGCCCGCTTCGATCTCGAGAACACATCCGAGCAGACCATCGACGCGCTCGCGACCGGTCGCGCACAACGCGCGATCGTCTGGTATCCGAGCGTCGTGGCGTACCGGCGTGCGCATCCCGGCCAGCCGTTCCGGATCGCGGCCACGGCGTCGCCGTACTCGGACTGGCAGCTCGCGTTCGCGTTCGGCCCCGATCGGGACGCGCTGCGGCAGCGCATCGACGCGGCGTTGTCGCGGCTGAATGCCAACGGCCGGATCGCCGCGCTCACACGCGGCTGGAACCTGCCGGAAAACATCGCTCAAGCGGCCAATACGCCGTCGCGCGGCCGCTTCCTCGACGGCGCGGTCGCGTCGGCCCGGCACTCGCGCACCGGCGTGCTGCTCGCCGGCGGAACACCCGCGACGGGCGGCTTCATCAAGGTCTCGGCGAGTGACGAAAACGGCGTGCCGTCGTTCGACAATGCGCAGGCACAGCACGGCAAGAAGCTCTATACCGATGCCTGCGCGAAATGCCACGGCGACCAGCTCGAAGGCAATACCGCCCCTGCGCTGAGCGGGGAATCCTTCGCGCCCGAGGGCAAGTCGCACATCACGGTCGGCGGCATCTTCCAGTACATGTCGAACAACATGCCGGCCGATCGCCCCGGCAAGATGACGGCACAGGAATACGAGGACCTGATGGCGTTCCTGCTCTATTCGAACGGTTATGACGCGTCGAAGAGCAAGCTGACCGCCGATGTCGCCACCTCGTCGAAGGCACCGCTCGTCGCCGGTCCGCGCAAATAACGCTTTTCTCCCTTCGCTTCGATCGACCGCCGCGCCGGGAAGCCATCCCGGCGCGCGGGGCCGGTTTTTTTATTCAGGAAAACGACATGATCTCCCGCACTCGCAGAACCTTCATCGTTCAGACCGCCGGCCTGTGTGCCGCACTCGCAGCCGGAACCGGCGCATTCGCGGCAGCGCCGCTCGTCGACGAAAACGACGCGGCCGCTAAGACGCTCGGCTACCGCGCGAAGGCGACGACCGTCGATGCAGGCAAGTTCCCGAAGTACCAGGCCGGCCAGACGTGCTCGAACTGCCGCTTCTACAAGGCCGTCGCCGGCGAATCCTCCGGCACGTGTCCGATGTTCGGCGGCAAGGCGGTTGCCGCCGAAGGCTGGTGCAACGTCTATGCAAAGCTTGCTTGATCCCGGGCGCGGGCGCGAACACGACGGCGTGCCGCGCGGCGGCACGAACGCGGAGCGCACGGACCGTTTGAATGCGCTGGTCGCGCTGGGCATCGGGCGCGGCTACGTGACGCGCGGTGAAATCGTCGACGCGCTGCCCGACGATGCCGCGGACGGCGCGGATTTCGACGCCGCCGCGTCGATGCTCGGCGAATGGGGAATCGAGGTACGCGAGCACGTCGACTCGCGAAGCGCATGGACGCTCGATCGTCATTTCGCGCGAGCGACGGACACGACGTCGCCGCTCGCCGACGCGTCGGCCCCGCTCGCGACCGCCGATCTGCTCGCGGCCCGCACGAGCGATCCCGTCCGCATCTATCTGCGCGAAATGAGCGCGACACCGCTGCTCGACCGCGAAGAAGAGATCGCGCTCGCGCTTCATCTGGAAAACGGGCGCGCGGCGTGCATCGACGCATTGAGCCGCGACCCGGCTGCGCTCGACGCCGTCGCGTCGATCGCCGGCGACATCCGCGCCGGCAAGGTGGCGGCATCGGTCTACGTGACGGGGTTCGTCGGCGACGCCGAATCGCCTGATGAAGCGCCCGCGACTTTGCCCGGGGAATCGCCCGGCAATGCAACGGCGCCTGATTCGGCCATGGAATCACCGGAGGGGGAGGACGACACGGACTGCGCGCCGGACAGCCCGGCATGGCGCGACAGCGTCGTCGCGTCGCTCGACCGCGCCGGCGCGCTGGCCGCCGGGATGCAGCACGCATTGCGTACCGGCGGTTTCGCGTCGGCCGGTTACCGGGCGCTGCTTCGCGAGGCCGTCGCGTCGACCGGCAGGATCCGCTTCACCGCGCGTGCGATCGAGCGCATCGGCCGCGCGATTCGCGACCGTGCAACGCAAGCACGCAAGTTCGAGCAGCGCATCGTCGACATCCTGGTCGAATCGGGCATACGCACCGATTCGCCGCGCCGCGACCTCTTCATGCCGTGCGACGACGTGCGCGCATGGATGACCGACTGCATCGCCGCGCATGCCGACCGTGCCGCTGCCCTCACCCGCCGCGCGCCGGCGCTGATCGAAGCACGCGCCGCGCTCGCCGGCCTCGCCGGCGAGTCGAGCCTGCCGCTCGACATCGCGATCGCGATCGACGCGCGACTGTCGCGTATCGAGCGCGCGATGCAGCCCGCGAGAACGAAGCTGTTCCAGAGCAATCTGCGGCTCGTCGTGTCGATCGCCAAGCGCTATCCCGATCGCGGCCTGCAGTTTCTCGACCTGATCCAGGAGGGCAATCTCGGCCTGATGAAGGCCGTCGATCGCTACGATCACCGGCGCGGCTTCAAATTCGCGACGTACGCGACCTGGTGGGTCCGGCAGGCCATCACGCATGCGATCGCCGATCAGGGCCGCACGATCCGCGTGCCCGCGCATACGGTCGACGCGATCAACAAGCTGGCCCGCCTTGCGCGAACGCATGCGCAACGAACCGGCGAGGTTGCCGGCGCCCCGACGCTCTCGGCGCAGATGCGGATCCCGGTCGACAAGGTGCGGGATCTGATGGATATCGTGCGCGAGCCCATCTCCGCGGACCTGCCCGTTTCGCCCGATCACGACCTCACGTTGTGCGACGTCGCGATCGACCACGCCGCGCCGACCCCGGAAGAATCCGCGAGCGCCCGCCAGCTTCGCGCGGCGGTTGCGGCGCTGATCGACCGCCTGCCGGCACGTGAAGCGTGGATTCTCCGCTTGAGGTACGGCATCGACGTCGAAAGCGAGTATTCGCTGCGCGAGATCGGCCGGCAACTGAACCTGTCCGCCGAACGCGTTCGCCAGATCGAAGTGTCGGCGCTCGAACGGATCAGACAGTTCGGGCACGCACCGGCGCTTCGGTCGCTGATCGCCTGACGCCGCCAGGTCACCCCACCGCGCTCCGGATCGAGCGGCCGACCACCTTCCCCGGCGCGCCACCTGTTGAGGACTGCAACACGATGTGCTGCATTTATGAACGGCCGGCTTCGGCTTGACGGTATCCACCCCGTCGCCCGTTCGACCGGATCGCCCGAAACGCGCGCGGTGCGCCGCGACTTCCGCCGAATGCGCGCATCGATCGTTGATGCTGGCACGCATGTTGCGTTTTCCCGAACAGCAGCCCTGCATCCCAAGAACGCATGGAGACACGCTTGTCCACGATTGAATCGGTTCTTCACGAAACCCGCCAGTTTGCGCCGCCCGCGGCGCTCGAGCAGGCGGCGACCATTTCCGGCATGCCGGCCTATCGGGCGCTCGTCGCCGAGGCCGAGCGCGATTACGAAGGCTTCTGGGCGCGCCTCGCGCGCGAGGGCCTTGCGTGGCACAAGCCGTTCACCAAAGTGCTCGACGAGTCCAACGCGCCGTTCTACAAGTGGTTCGACGACGGCGAGCTCAACGCGTCGTACAACTGCCTCGACCGTCACGTCGAAGCCGGCAACGGCGAGCGCGTCGCGGTGATCTTCGAAGCCGACGACGGCACCGTCACGCGCGTCACCTATGCGGATCTCCTCGCCCGCGTGTCGCGTTTCGCGAATGCGCTGAAGAAGCGCGGCATCGGCAAGGGCGACCGCGTCGTCATCTATATCCCGATGTCGATCGAAGGCATCGTCGCGATGCAGGCCTGCGCGCGCATCGGCGCGACCCACTCGGTCGTGTTCGGCGGCTTCTCCGCGAAGTCGCTGAACGAGCGGCTCGTCGACGTCGGCGCGACGGCGCTGATCACGGCCGACGAGCAGGCACGCGGCGGCAAGACGCTGCCGCTCAAGAGCATCGCCGACGAGGCGCTCGCGCTGGGCGGCTGCGAAGCGGTGAAGAGCGTGATCGTCTATCGCCGCACCGGCGGCAAGATCGACTGGCATGCCGACCGCGACCTGTGGATGCACGAACTGACGGCCGCCGAATCCGACACCTGCGAGCCGGAATGGGTGAGCGCCGAGCATCCGCTGTTCATCCTGTATACGTCGGGCTCGACCGGCAAGCCGAAGGGCGTGCAGCACAGCACCGGCGGCTACCTGCTGTGGGCCGCGCAGACGATGAAGTGGACCTTCGACTGGAAGCCCACCGACGTGTTCTGGTGCACGGCCGACATCGGCTGGGTCACCGGCCACACGTACATCACGTACGGCCCGCTCGCCTGCGGCGGCACGCAGGTCGTGTTCGAGGGCGTGCCGACCTGGCCGGACGCCGGCCGCTTCTGGAAGATGATCGGCGACCACAAGGTCAGCGTGTTCTACACCGCGCCGACCGCGATCCGTTCGCTGATCAAGGCCGCCGAGGCCGACGACAAGGTGCATCCGAAGAGCTACGACCTGTCGAGCCTGCGCATCATCGGCACGGTCGGCGAGCCGATCAATCCGGAAGCGTGGATGTGGTATCACAAGCACGTCGGCCAGGAGCGTTGCCCGATCGTCGATACGTGGTGGCAGACCGAGACGGGCGGCCACATGATCACGCCGCTGCCGGGCGCGACGCCGACCGTGCCCGGTTCGTGCACGCTGCCGCTGCCGGGCATCATGGCCGCGGTGGTCGACGAAACCGGCCAGGACGTGCCGAACGGGCAAGGCGGCATTCTCGTCGTCAAGCGCCCGTGGCCGGCGATGATCCGCACGATCTGGGGCGATCCGGAGCGCTTCAAGAAGAGCTACTACCCGGAAGAACTCGGCGGCACGCTCTATCTCGCCGGCGACGGCACCGTGCGCGACAAGGACACCGGCTACTTCACGATCATGGGCCGGATCGACGACGTGCTGAACGTGTCGGGCCACCGGCTCGGCACGATGGAGATCGAATCGGCGCTGGTCTCGCACGAGCTGGTGGCCGAGGCGGCCGTGGTCGGCCGTCCTGACGACACGACGGGCGAGGCGGTGGTCGCGTTCGTGGTGCTCAAGCGTGCGCGTCCGGAAGGCGAGGAGGCCGCGGCGCTCGCGAAGACGCTGCGCGACTGGGTCGGCAAGCAGATCGGGCCGATCGCGAAGCCGAAGGACATCCGCTTCGGCGACAACCTGCCGAAGACGCGCTCGGGCAAGATCATGCGGCGCCTGCTGCGTTCGCTCGCCAAGGGCGAAGCGATCACGCAGGACACGTCCACGCTCGAGAACCCGGCCATCCTCGA
>NZ_LDVA01000322.1:0-12136 GCF_050768715.1 Burkholderia sp. ZZQ-2
CCCGCCTGCCAGCGGATCAGACCACCGCCGAGCGCACGACGTGCACCGGCACCGACTTGTACGACGGCGTGCCGCTTTCCTTGTCGATGTAGTCGAGCGGCACGAGCACGTTCGCTTCCGGGTAGTACGCGCCGACCGAGCCCGGCGCGATGTCGTACTCGATCGCGGTGATCTTCTCGAGACGCAGCGTGCGGCCCGATGCGGTGATCGTCTCGATGTCGACCAGGTCGCCGTGTTCGAGCCCGTACTTCGCGAGGTCGGCCGGGTTCATGAACAGCACGTCGCGACGCCCGAACACGCCGCGATAACGGTCGTCGAGCCCGTAGATCGTCGTGTTGTACTGGTCGTGGCTGCGCAGCGTGATGAGCCGCAGCACCTGCTCGCCGCCGAGCACGTCGGCATCCTCCTTCACGCCCTTGTAGACCGAGAACATCGCCTTGCCGGTCGGCGTCGGCCACACGCGCTCGGTGGGCGGCAGCGGCAGCCGGAAGCCGCCCGGCGTGCGGATGCGTTTGTTGAACGCCTCGAAGCCGTCCACGGTGCGGTCGATCAGGTCGCGGATGCGGTCGTAGTCGGCGATCAGGTCGAGCCATGCGACCTTGCTGTTCGGCAGCGTCGCATGCGCAATCCCCGCGACGATCGCGGGCTCCGAGCGCAGCTGGTCGGACGCCGGCTTGAGCTTGCCGGCCGACGCGTGGACCATCGACATCGAATCCTCGACGGTGATCGACTGGCGGCCGGTGGCCTGCATGTCGAGTTCGGTGCGGCCGAGCACCGGCAGGATGAAGGTTTCCTTCGCGACCAGCAGGTGCGAGCGGTTCAGCTTCGTGCCGAGATGCACGCTCAGGTCGAGCTTCGCCATCGCCGGGAACGACTGTTCCGGATCGGGCAGCGCGACCGCGAAGTTGCCGCCGAGACACAGCAGCGCCTTCGCGGTGCCGTCGATCATGGCCTGCATCGCCTGCACCGCGTCGTGCCCGTGATGCGCGGGCGGCGTGAAGCCGCACACGTCCTCGATCTTCTTCAGGAACTCGGCCGACGGCTTCTCGGTGATGCCGACCGTGCGGTTGCCCTGCACGTTCGAATGGCCGCGCAGCGGGCACACGCCGGCGCCCGGCTTGCCGATGTTGCCGCGCATCAGCAGCAGGTCGGCGATCAGGCGCACGGTTGCGGTGCCCTTGTTGTGCTGCGTGACGCCCATCCCGTACGTGACGATCGTCGCGTTCGACTTCGCGTACGCGAGCGCGACCTGTTCGAGCTGCGCCTGGCTGAGGCCGCTCGCGCGCTCGATGTCGTCCCACGACGTGGCTTCGAGGTCGGCCGAGAACGCGTCGAAGCCGTTGGTGTGCTGCGCGATGAAATCGCGGTCGAGCACGTTGCCTTGCTCGGCTTCGAGCTTCAGCAGCGCCTTCATGATGCCCTTCAGCGCGGCCGCGTCGCCGCCGGCGTCGACCTGGTAGTACGTCGACGCGATCCGCGTCGAGCCGAACGACGCCATCTCGATCATGTCCTGCGGGTCCGCGAAGCGTTCGAGCGCGCGCTCGCGCAGCGGGTTGAACACGATGATCGGCACGTTGCGCCGCGAGCACTCGTGCAGCGTGCCCATCATCCGCGGGTGGTTCGTGCCGGGGTTGTGGCCGATCGAGATGATCAGCTCGCAGTGGTCGAAATCCTCCAGCGACACGGTGCCCTTGCCGATGCCGATCGACTGCGGCAGGCCGACGCTGGTCGGCTCGTGGCACATGTTCGAGCAGTCGGGGAAGTTGTTGGTGCCGAGCTCGCGCGCGAACAGCTGGTACAGGTACGCGGCTTCGTTCGATGCGCGGCCCGACGTGTAGAACTCGACCTGCTCCGGCGGCAGCGCGCGCAGCACTTCGCCGATGCGGGCGAACGCATCGTCCCATGCGATCTCGCGGAACGTGTCGGTCGCGCGATCGTAGACGAGCGGATGCGTGAGCCGGCCCATGTTCTCCAGTTCGTAGTCCGACATGCGCAGCAGCGACGACACGGTGTTCGCCGCGAAGAACTCGGGCGTCACGCGCTTGGTCGTCGCTTCCCACGTGACGGCCTTCGCGCCGTTCTCGCAGAACTGGAACGTCGACTTGTGTTCCTTGTCGGGCCACGCACAGCCGGGGCAGTCGAAGCCGTCGGGCTGGTTGGTCCGCATCAGCACGATCGGCGCCTCGATGGTCTCCATCTGGGTGCGCACCGCGTCGGCTGTCGCGCGAAGCGCGCCCCAACCGCCGGCGGGCCCGTCGTACTTCCTGATGCCTGGCACTTCGCGTCGATTTGTCATGGTGAATCTCCAATAGCCGGGCCCGGTGCGGGTGGCTCGGTTGCGCCGTGTCGCGGCGTGGGGCGGCTCCGTCCGGCGGACGGAGCCGGTCATGCGTGCCCCGGGTTGCAGGGCATGCGTTGTTTTAGTGTGCGTCCTTCTTCGCGCCGGACGACTTCTTGCCGGGTTTCGCCGCGGGCGGCGGGGCGTCGGCAGGCGTGTCGTCCGGCTTCGCGTCTGCTGCCGCCCTGGCGGCCCGGCCGTTGGGCTTGGCCTTGCCGTCGGCGTCCTTCGCTTCCTTCGCTTCAGGCGCGGCGAGCTTGTTGAACTTCACTTCGTCGCTGTCCTTGTCGTAGTCGACCTCGCACTTGTCGCCCGACTTCAGCCGGTCGGCGAGGATCTCCTTGGCGAGCCGCGTCTCGATGGTCTGGCGGATCTGGCGCTTCAGCTCGCGCGCGCCGAACTCCGGCTGGTAGCCGGCTTCGGTCAGGTGCTCGACGAGCGAATCGCCCATCACGAGCGTGATGTCCTGCGCGGCGGCCGTGCGGATCACGCGGTCGAGCTGGATCTGCACGATCGAGCGGATGTTCTCCTTCGACAGCGCGTGGAAGACGATCACCTCGTCGATGCGGTTCAGGAACTCGGGGCGGAAATGGCCCTTCAGCACCTGCATCAGTTCCTCGCGGATTGCCTTGTCGGTCTTGCGCGCGGCTTCCGGCTGCGTGAGGTTGTCCATGATGATCGCCGCGCCGAGGTTGCTCGTCGCGATGATGATCGTGTTGCTGAAGTCGACCACGCGGCCCTTGCCGTCGGTCAGGCGGCCGTCGTCGAACACCTGCAGCAGCACGTTGTACACATCCGGGTGCGCTTTCTCGATCTCGTCGAGCAGGATCACGCTGTACGGGCGGCGCCGCACGCGCTCGGTGAGCTGGCCGCCTTCGTCGTAGCCGACGTAGCCGGGCGGCGCGCCGATCAGCCGCGCGACCGCGTGCCGCTCCATGTACTCGGACATGTCGATGCGGATGATCGCCTGCTCGTCGCCGAACACGGTCTCGGCGAGCGCCTTCGCGAGCTCGGTCTTGCCGACGCCCGTCGGCCCGAGGAACAGGAATGTCGCGATCGGCCGGTGCGTCTGGCCGAGCCCCGCGCGCGACAGCCGCACGGCATCGCTGACGGCCACCACCGCGTCGCTCTGGCCGACCACGCGCTCGCGCAGCTGCTCTTCCATCTTCAGCAGCTTCTGGCGTTCTTCCTGCGTGAGTTCGGACACGGGGATGCCGGTCAGGCGCGACACAACCTCGGCCACGGATTCGACCGTCACCTCGAGCGTCTCGGAGCCCGTCTTGCGCTGCCACGCCTCCATCTTCTCGTCGACGGCCTTCTGCTTCGCGTTGATCTGCTCCTCGAACTGCTTCGCTTCGTCGAAGCGCTTGCGCGAGGTCGCGTAGTCCTGCTCGCGCTTCAGTTGCGCGATCTGCGCTTCGCCTTCCTGAATGTCGACCGGGCGCGACGTCGCGCCGATCCGCACGCGTGCGGCGGCCTGGTCGATCAGGTCGATCGCCTTGTCGGGGAGGAAGCGCGACGTGATGTAGCGGTCGGCGAATTCCGCGGCCGCGACGAATGCGTCGTCGGCGAACGTCACCTGGTGATGCGCCTCGAGGCTGTCGCGCAGCCCGCGCAGGATCACGATCGTCTGCTCGACGCTCGGCTCCGGCACGAACACCGGCTGGAAGCGCCGCTCGAGCGCGGCGTCCTTCTCGATGTACTTCTGGTATTCGTTGAGCGTCGTCGCGCCGATCAGGCTCAGCTCGCCGCGCGCGAGCGCGGGCTTCAGCACGTTCGCGATGTCGAGGCCGCCTTCGCCGCCGCCCTGGCCCGCGCCGACGATCGTATGCAGCTCGTCGATGAACAGGATCAGTTCGTCCTGCTTCGCCGTGACTTCGTCGATCAGCTGCTTCGCGCGCTCCTCGAATTCGCCGCGATACTTGGCGCCTGCCACCATCGAGTTGATGTTGACTTCGACGAGCCGCTTGTCGCGCAGCACCTCGGGCACGTCGCCGTTGACGATCCGCTGCGCGAGCCCTTCGACGATCGCCGTCTTGCCGACACCCGGCTCGCCGATCAGCACCGGGTTGTTCTTCTTGCGGCGCGCGAGCACCTCGATCGTGCTCTCGATTTCCTGCGCGCGGCCGAGCACCGGGTCGAGCTTGCCCTGGCGCGCGATCGCGGTGAGGTCGCGGCCGAACTTGTCGAGGTTCGGCGTGCCGGTCGGAGCATCGACGCGACCGTCCTCGGCACCCTTGCCGACCACCTTCACGACCTTCTGGCGCAACGCCTCGGGCGTCACGCCGTATTTCTTCAGCAGCGTGCCGGCGACGCTGTCCGGCACCGACGCGAGCCCGATCAGCAGGTGCTCGGGGCCGATGTACGAATGGCCGAGATCGCGCGACGCCTGGAACGCGTACTGCACGGCCTTCTTCACGCGCGGCGAGATCGACAGCTTGTCGAGCGGCGCATCGGGGTCGGCCGTGCCGGTGTGCGCGTGCTCGTCGATGTACGACCGGATGTCCTGCGGCGACAGCTTCAGTTCCTTCAGCAGCGCGGCGCACACGTCGGTGTCCGCGAGCGCGTAAAGCAGGTGTTCGGAATCGAGCTCGCTGCGGCGCAGCTCGTGCGCCTTCTCGGCCGCGCGCTGCAGCAGTTCCAGCGTCTGCTCGCTGAACGCGTCGGTCGGGTCGACCGATTCGCGCGGGACTTCGGCGGCGAGCGGCGATTCGTCACCGAGCCCGCCGAACAGCGACGACGAGCCGCCGCCCAGCAGCGAATCGAACGGGTTCAGCATGCTTTGATGCCGCATCAGCTGACGGAAGTGGTAGTCGCAGATCGAGATGGTCTTGCGCTCGCCGTCCTGCATCACGGTTGCGCGCGCGACGGCCGGCCGGGCGTGGCAGATATCGCAAAGTGCGGGCATGGTGGTCTGGCTCCTGTCGGTGAAAGTGGGTCGAAGGGTGAAGTCCCGATGCGGTGCGGCGCTTGCGCGGCCCGACCGCGAACGCATGACACGAAGCAGGGCGGCACGGCGGCGCGCGGGCCGTGCCCGGGCTGTCGCGCAGTGCGCGCCGGCGTCGTGCGCGGTCGCGGTCAGGACGGCAGGCGTGCGTGCCGGGAGGAGCCCACGGCATCGCTTCGACTGCGTTCAAAATAGCGAATCGGCGGAGGCCATCCAAGACACAGTTCCGCGCCGGCCCGGCTGCGAATTGCACCCTCGGATGCGGGCGCGCACGGGCGAAGAGGAGCACAGACGGGCGGATGCACGGCGGCGCGGGCGTGCGCGGCACGCGTAACGTGCGGTGACCGGAAAGCGGGGCGGGCGCCACGCGAACGGGGGGCGGTGCGACATGGGCGCGCAGGGCGCCGGTGGCAGGTGGATGGAGGGTGCCGCGGGTGGTCGGGCGCGACGGAAGCGCCGCACGGGGGACGTGCGGCGAGCGGCCGGATGCAACCAGGCGCGCACCGCGGACGATGCGTGCGTGGCGGCCGAAGGAGCAGGCGGGTTGCACGGTCCGGACCGGACAGGGCGCAACCGCGGCGTGCCGCGGTCAGTCCGGGAGGGTCATCGCGAGTCGTTGCCGGGCGATCTGCTTCACGTCCGTTGACAGTGCCGTATCCGGCAGGCCATTGGCCCAGACGGAGAACGAATCCTCGATCAGGTTGCGCGTGTCGGGCGGCAACTCGGCCAGGACCAGCGACAGGACGGTGAACAGCACGGCGGTGTCGCCGGCCTGGCGGCTCGCGTTCGCGTCGACCGCCTTCTTCAACTGGTCGACCGACGCCTGCAGCGCCTGTAATGCCTCATTCGACTCGCTCATCACACACTCCATGCAAAGTGGGTTCGATCGGCGACGAACATGCGGCCGGCGGTGCGGCCGGCCGCGCGCGACGCCCGGCGGGCATCGCGCGGACAGCCGAGGTCAGGCCGTTGGGTTGCCCTGCGGTGCGACGGCCACCGATGCTTCGCTCGTCAGCATCAGGAACGTGAACGTTTCGCGCAGGTACAGGCGGACGACCTTGTCGGTATGGCTCGTGTAGCCGATCGATACGTCTTCCCCGAGATGCAGCTCGTAATCGCCGCCGCGCGTGGACAGCACGCAGCCGCCGCTGATCGCCGGCGCCCAGATGATCTCGCCGCTGACGATCCGTTTGATATGGCCGAGGACCGGATAACCCTGGTCGCGCGCCTCGCTGAGCGCCGTGTACGCATCCGAGCCGAGCACCACCGAATACGGGCCGTCGACGCCGGCCAGGCGGAGCGCCTCGAGCGCGTCGCTGATCGCGTCGGGATACGCGCTGACGTCCGCCGGCAGCGTGAGCTTGCGGTTCGACGTGCCTTCGCGGATGCCGACGATGCCGGCGGCCCGGTAGCCGTCGAAGATCGCGTTGTCTTCGGCGAACGCGAGCCGCTGCGCGGCGTCCTTCGCCGGTTGCCAGTCGGCATCGCGCGCGCCGCGCTCGACGCTGTCGATCGCATCGCGGCTCAACTCGAACGGCACCGTCAGCTCGACGATCGTGCGGACTTCGCGCAGCCGCGCGTTCACGTGCTCGCGCGGCGCGTCGACGGCGACCAGGTGCCCGGTGCCGACGGCCGACAGCTCAGGGCCTTCGGGGCCGTCGACATCGACGACGCGGCGGCCGGCCACCGATCGTTTGAACGTGCGTGCCACTTCCTCCTCGATTTGTTCCCAGGCGGAAGACGAGATCGGGGCGAGTTCGCGGTGCAGGTTATTCATGGATTTGGATTGCCTCACGTCAGCGGAAACACTTGATGGCGGGCCGATCGGCTGACGGGCTGTGCGTGATGCCAGCCTGCCGATCGCGGACGAAAATGAATATTAGCAGGCTCGATCGACACCGCTGCAGCACAAATCGAAACGACACCGTGCGGTGGCGCAACTGTGATGCAATTCGTGCGGTGCGGGTGTGGGCGAACACGGAATGCCGCGACTGGATTGCCGCGATACCCGGGGCGTGCCGGCGGCACCGTCGCCCGGGCCGCGTTCGACGCTGTGCGGAATCAATTCCGGTCGACGTCCTGTCGCGAGTCGTGCATTCTTACGAACATTCATCCAGCCGGGTTTCTGCCAGCAGGGATTGGGCGGTCGTCGGAGCCGGGCCCGGATGAATCATAGATGCAGCCTATTGATGCTTCACAACAAGTGGAGGTCGTTCATGGCATTGCAACTCGTCTCGCCCGAAGACAAATACATGCTGAAGACGGGCGTCATCAATCACGAGGATGTCATCGGGCATTTGCGGCAGGTATTGAACGCGTTTGCCGCGAAGCCGGAGTACAGCAAGTTCTATATCGGCATCACCAGCGACCTGTACACCCGGCTGGCGAAACATCGCGCCACCAAGCCTGACTTCAAGCTGATGGCCCCGATCTATCTCGAAGCGCACAACCTGGTCGGGAACGCGTTCGACCGTCTGGAGCGCAAGGCCATCGAGACGTTCCGTACCGGCATCACGCACCCCCAATCCGGCGAACGGCTGCTGGCATGCAGCAACGGCCCGGGCGGGGCGTTGCCGAAGAACTGGCTCTATATTCTGGTGGGTTGAGTCGCGTGGGCGGCGTGCCGGGAATGCAAGCCTGCGCGCGTCACTGCCCATAAGCGGTGGCGCGGTGGGGGGCTGTTGCGCAGCGCTGCACGCGCGCTCCGGCCGACTGAGCCGCGGCGGCTCCGGACACGCCCGGCGCGCGGTCGCGCGCCGGACGGCCATCGGCACCCGGCGTTACGACGGGATGCCTTTCAGCGAGCCGATTTTCAGCGAACCGTCGCGATGCGGTGCGGACGGCGACGCTTCCGGCTGCGCGGCGTCGGCGGCCGGCGTCGCGCGATCGGCGAGCGCTTCGAGCAGGTCGGCGGACGGCACGAAGAACAGCGAGCCGGTGACCGCGCGGCTGTAGTCGAGCAGGCGGTCGTAGTTGCCGGGCGGCCGGCCGACGAACATGTTCTCGAGCATCTGCTCGATCGGCGCCGGCGAGCGTGCGTAGCCGATGAAATAGGTGCCGAATTCGCCCGCGCCCGGGCGCCCGAACGGCATGTTGTCGCGCAGGATCTTCACTTCCTGGCCGTTCTCGTCGAGCGTGGTCAGCGAGCTGTGCGAGCACGACGGCTTCACGTCCGGCGCGAGTTCGATGTCCGACAATTTGGTGCGGCCGATGATGCGCTCCTGCGTCTCGACCGCGAGCGCGTTCCAGCCGGCCATGTCGTGCAGGTACTTCTGCACGATCACGTAGCTGCCGCCCGCGAATTCCGCGTCTTCGTCGCCGATCACCGTGAAGTCGACCGCCTCGCGGCCTTCCGGGTTCTCGGTGCCGTCGACGAAGCCGATCATCGCGCGCTGGTCGAAATTGCGGAAGCCGTGCACCTCGTCGACCACCGTGACGGCATCGCCCAGCGCGCCGAGCAGCTGCGTCGCGAGTTCGAAGCACAGGTCCATCGCTTCCGCGCGGATGTGCAGCAGGATGTCGCCCGGCGTCGCGACCGCGACACGCTGCCCCGCGCCGAACTCGCGGAACGGATGCAGCGCGGCGGGGCGTGGGTCGCCGAACAGCGCGTCCCATGCGTCGGCGCCGAAGCCGCACACGCAGGTGAGGTTGCCGCCCGGCACGCGCTTGCCGACCGAGCGCACGAGCGCGGCGATGTCGCCGCACCATGAACGGATCGTGTCGGCGTGATCGGTGCCGGGATTGATCGTCGCCACGAGGAAGATCGCGCTGCGCGTGATCGGGCTGTGAACGGCCTGGGAGAGTGGGGGAGGTGTCTGCATCGTGAGCTGCCGGTCAGTCATGTCGGGACGGGCGGGCCGTGGCGCGCGAAGGCGAACGGTTGAACTGTGTCATGCGACTGTTCTCTTGGTGTCATGCGGATGAAGGACGTCGCGCGTGCCTCGCGCAACGGGCCGCGGCGGTGGCGGCCGGCCGCGCGGCGCGTGACCGGCCCGCACCGCGTAACGTCGTCGAGCAAGCAATCTAGCAGCTTCGGCGGGGCTTTGGAACCCGTATCGCCGAACTGTCATGCGAATGCGTCAAACAGGGCCGGTTTTCGGGCGGCGCGCGCGCAGCTGTACTCCTGGCGTGCGCGGCGCTGTGCTCTTGAGCGTGCGCGGCGCGTGCAGTAGATTAGGTTCCGCTGCGCCCGCCGACGAGGAGCGTCATCATGAACCTGCTGGAAGCGATGCGTGTGTATGTCGCGGTGGTCGAGCGTGGCGGCCTGTCCGGCGCGGCGTCCGAACTGCGGCTCGACGAAGCGCAGGTGAGCGAACGGATCGACTGCCTCGAACGGTATCTCGGCTGTCGCCTGCTGCTGTGCCGCGAGCACGACGACGTGGCCTGCTCCGATGCGGGCGTCGCGTTCCACGTGTGCTGCCGCCGGACGCTGTCCGCGGTCGAGCAGGCGATCGGCGCGGCCGGCCCGCACGCGCCGGCGGTGCCGGATGCGCCCGACGCGCCCGACGTGCCCGATAGCGGGGCCGTGCATGCTGCCGCGCGCGACGCGGCGTTCCCGCCACCCGGCGCCGTTCAAGTTTCCTCAACGCGACTGTCACCTTGAATACGACCACCGTTCCCAGCTCGCCGGCCGAGCGCATTCGCCGCCGCTTCGGCCATTTCCTTCACGCGGCCGAGCTGGCCGGGCTGATCGTGATCGGGCTCGCGACCGCGTTCGCGATGGCGCAGGAAGCGTGGAAGGTCGTGCTGGCGGGCGAGGTGTCGCTGACCGACCTGCTGCTGATGTTCCTGTACCTGGAAGTGCTCGCGATGGACGTGCGCTACCTGCGGCTCGGCCGGCTGCCCGTGCGGTTTCCGCTGTTCATTGCGATGACGTCGCTCGCGCGCGACCTGATCCTGCGCGGGGCGACCGACAGCCCCGAGCGGATGCTGATGACGACGTTCGGAATCGTGCTGCTCGCGGTGGGCGTGCTGATCCTGAGTTTCGGCCAGCATCGCTTTCCGGCGGATGTCGACGATGTCGAGGACGATGTGCATGCGCGCAGGTGAGGAGCGGGCGGCGTGCCGCATGCGGTGCGGCGGCTGTAACCGGCCAAACTGACTAACCAACCAACCGAGCGAGGTATCGAATGACCAGGCAACTGATCGTCGCCGTGTTCGGCAGCGTCGACACGGCCCGTCGGGCCGCGAGCGATTTCGGGGCGCTGTCGGACAAGCATGAGGGATTCCACATCGAGAACGGTGTCGTCGTCGAGAAGGACGCGACCGGCAAGCTCGCGGTGCTCGATGCCGAATCGCGTCCGTTCAAGGGCGGCGTGATCGGCGCGATCGCAGGCGGGTTGCTCGGGCTGCTCGCCGGGCCGCTCGGCGTGGTCACCGGCATGGCGGCCGGCGCGGGGGCCGGCATTCTCGCGGAAGCGGCCGGCAATGCGCTGCTCGACGGCACGTTCGTCGAGACGATTGCGGCGCGGCTCGTGCCCGGCAGCGTCGCGGTCATCCTCGAAGCGAAGGAGGACACGCCGTTCTCGGTCGACAACGTCGTGACGGGATTCGGCGGCAAGGTGTTCCGCCAGACGCTCGATTGAGACGCTTCCTTTCGGCCTGCTTCGGGAGAACCGCATGCGCATCGATCAATCGTACCGGCGCTTCGACATTGCGGCGACGTTGACGCCGCTGCACGGCAGCGGCAAGCGCGCGATCGCGACCGTCGACGTGACGACCGCCGATCCGGCCCGCGTCGCCGATCTCGGCACCGGGCAATTCCTGCAGATCCGCAAGTGGGTCGAGTCGAACGACGTCGCGTGGCTGACGGTGGTGTTCGACGAGTGCAAGGTCGCGATCGACCACTACGCGGACAACGTCGACGACGCTTGATCACACGCGAGGCCCGCGCATGACCGGGCTTCGCGTGATGGCCGCCCGCCGGCCGGCGGCAATACGCGAGCCCATGCTCCTGCATGGGGCCCGGTGAATGGCCCTGCGCCGGGCCGTGCCGTCGCGTTTGAATCTGTTCACCACGCCGGCCGGATTTGGCGTTTCCTCGCCAAACTGTCACTTACATTCGTCGAAATGACGCAGTAGGATGCCGAACCTTGTCTAGATGAGATTCGCGTTGCTATCCGCCTTCAATTTCGATAACGGACGAGGTTCGAACCGGGACCCCCGCGCCCGGGCACGGCTATCCGGCTTCGTGCACCGGCGCGGCCATGCCGCCCGTGCAGCGCAGGCCGGTTCATCGCTGGCGGGGCGAGGCGGATGAAGCTCTACGAGAAATTTGCAAACGACGTAGAGAGACTCATCCGGCAAGGCGTATATCGACACGGCGATCGTGTGCCGTCGGTGCGGCAGGCGAGCCAGCAGCACCGGATCAGCATCACGACCGTGCTGCACGCGTATCTGCTGCTGGAAAGCCGCGGGCTGCTCGAAAGCCGCCCGCAGTCCGGCTATTTCGTGAACCTGCGGCGCGACGACGGCCATGCGCCGGTGCGCGAGCTGCGGCCGTCGAAGCCGATCGCGATCTCGTCGTCGGTCGACGTGAGCCGGCTCGTGCTGTCGACGCTGCGCTCGATCGGCACCGACGACGCAGTGCCGCTCGGCTCGCCGTACCCGGATCCGAGCCTGTTCCCGTTCGAGAAGCTGAACCGCTATGCGTACGCGGCCGGCCGCGACAAGTCGCTGTGGGGCGTGACGGACGGATTGCCGCCCGGGCATCCGCGGCTGATCCGTCAGATCGCACGGCGCTACCTGGAAAACGGGATGTCGGTGGACCCGAACGAGATCATCGTGACGGTGGGCGCGACGGAGGCGATCAACCTGTGCCTGCAGGCGGTGGCGAAGCCGGGCGACACGAT
>NZ_LDVA01000323.1:0-999 GCF_050768715.1 Burkholderia sp. ZZQ-2
GGCCCGCGCGAATCGATGGAATACGACGTCGTGATCGTCGGCGGCGGCCCCGCCGGGCTGTCGGCGGCGATCCGGCTCAAGCAGCTGGCCGCCGAGAAAGGCACCGAAATCGGCGTGTGCGTGCTCGAGAAAGGTTCCGAGATCGGCGCGCACATCCTGTCGGGTGCGGTGATGGACCCGCGCGCGATCACCGAACTGTTCCCCGACTGGAAGGAACGCGGCGCGCCGCTCGACGTCGAGGTGACGGAAGACCGCTTCCTGTTCCTGTCCGAGAAAAGCGCGGTCACCACGCCGAACTGGGCGCTGCCCGCCAACTTCCAGAACCACGGCAACTACGTGATTTCGCTGGGTAACGTCACGCGCTGGCTCGGCCAGCAGGCCGAAGCGCTGGGCGTCGAGATCTTCCCCGGCTTCCCGGCCGCCGAGATCCTGTACAACGACGACGGCTCCGTGAAAGGCGTCGCCACCGGCAACATGGGCGTGGGCAAGGACGGCGAGCCGACCGAGAACTTCCAACTCGGCATGGAACTGCACGCGAAGTACACGCTGTTCGCCGAAGGCTGCCGCGGCCATCTCGGCCGCCAGCTGATCGCGAAGTTCAAGCTCGACGCGAACGCCGATCCGCAGGCGTACGGGATCGGCATCAAGGAGCTGTGGGAAATCGATCCCGCCAAGCACAAGCCGGGCCTCGTGATCCACACGGCCGGCTGGCCGCTGAAGTCGGACACCTACGGCGGCTCGTTCCTGTATCACATGGACAACAACCAGGTCGTGGTCGGCTTCGTGGTGGGCCTGGGCTACACGAACCCGTACCTGTCGCCGTTCGAGGAATTCCAGCGCTACAAGACGCACCCGTCGATCCGCGCGTTCCTGGAAGGCGGCAAGCGCGTGTCGTACGGCGCGCGCGCGATTACGGCGGGCGGGCTGCTGTCGCTGCCGAAGACGGTGTTCCCGGGCGGCGCGCTGATCGGCGACGACGCGGGTTTCCTGAACGCATCG
>NZ_LDVA01000324.1:0-76451 GCF_050768715.1 Burkholderia sp. ZZQ-2
CGCGCTTTTCTCGGACAGGAACAGGAAGCGGTCTTCCGTCACCTCGACGTCGAGCGGCGCGCCGCGTTCCTTCCAGTCGGGGAACAGTTCGGTGATCGCGCGCGGGTCCATCACCGCACCCGACAGGATGTGCGCGCCGATCTCGGAACCTTTCTCGAGCACGCACACGCCGATTTCGGTGCCTTTCTCGGCGGCCAGCTGCTTGAGCCGGATCGCCGCCGACAGCCCGGCGGGGCCGCCGCCGACGATCACGACGTCGTATTCCATCGATTCGCGCGGGCCATATTGCTCGATGAGGCTTGCGGGGGTCATTGGCGTTCCTCTAACCGTTAGAATGCTTTTATTCGGGAGCGTATTGTCTGCGAAACGAAACGCTTGCCGCAACAGCATGCGGCTAGATTAGCACGATCGTTCTATTTTTGTGCTAGGGTAATGCCGCTCGGGCCGTGCTGCCCGTAGCGGCGAAACGACATCGAAAGGGGATGTGCAAATGGGTCGTTCGATCAATCTGGAAGGCAAGGTTGCGCTGGTCACGGGGGCGTCGAGCGGCCTGGGGCAGCGTTTTGCGCAGGTGCTGTCGCAGGCCGGTGCAAAGGTCGTGCTCGCGAGTCGTCGCGTCGAGCGCCTGAAGGAGTTGCGTGCCGAGATCGAGGCGGCGGGCGGCGCCGCGCACGTCGTGTCGCTCGACGTCACCGACGTCCAGAGCATCAAGGCGGCGGTCGCGCATGCGGAAACGGAGGCCGGCACGATCGACATCCTGGTGAACAATTCGGGCGTCTCGACGATGCAGAAGCTCGTCGACGTGACGCCGGCCGATTTCGAGTTCGTGTTCGATACCAACACGCGCGGCGCGTTTTTCGTCGCGCAGGAAGTCGCGAAGCGGATGATCATGCGCGCGAACGGCAGCGGCAACGGCAAGCCGCCGTGCCGGATCATCAATATCGCGTCGGTGGCCGGCCTGCGCGTGTTCCCGCAGATCGGGCTGTACGCGATGAGCAAGGCCGCGGTCGTGCAGATGACGCGCGCGATGGCGCTCGAGTGGGGGCGCCACGGGATCAACGTCAACGCGATCTGTCCGGGTTATATCGATACTGAAATCAATCATTACCTGTGGGAAACCGAGCAGGGCCAGAAGCTGCAGTCGATGCTGCCGCGCCGGCGCGTCGGCAAGCCGCAGGATCTCGACGGGCTGTTGTTGCTGCTCGCGGCCGACGAGTCGCAGTTCATCAATGGCTCGATTATCTCCGCCGACGACGGCTTCGGCCTCGCCTGAGCGGATGACATTCAGCAACACAGAAGACTGTAATGAGCGCAACAAGCGATTACTCCCCCGTATTTGAGATGTCGATGCCGATCCGCTGGGGCGACATGGACGCGTTCGGCCATGTGAACAACACGGTCTATTTCCGCTACATGGAGCAGGCGCGGATCTCGTGGTTCGAGGAGCTCGGCATTGCCGGCGGCAATGGCGAGGGGCAGGGGCCCGTCATCGTCACGGCGTCGATGGAATTCCTCAAGCAACTGCACTATCCGGGCGACGTGATCGCGAAGATGTCGGCCGCGAAACCCGGCCGGAGCAGCTTCGACACCGGTTTCGAGCTTACGCGCGCGGACGATCCGCAGCACGTCTATGCGCGCGGCAAGGCGCGCTGCGTGTGGGTCGACTACGCGCTCGGCAAGTCGGTACCGCTGCCCCAGTTGCTGCGCGACACGATCGAGCGCGCGCTCGCGACGAAGGTCGGCTGAGCGCCGGCACGGCGAGGCCAGCGCCCGGGCGCCGGCGGCACGCCATGCCTGCCTGTTTCACGAATCGGCCGCCATGCGCGGCCGATTGTCATACGGGAGCCGCCATTCACTGCCCGAGCAGGCGCTGCAGCAGCTCCGGCGTATTGTTGGTGCCGTACTTGCGCATCAGCCGCGCGCGGTAGATGTCGACCGTGCGCGAGCTGATGTCGAGCACGCGCCCGATCTGCTTGCTGGTCTTGCCGGTCGCGAGCTGGGCCGCGATCTCGCGCTCGCGCGGGGTCAGTTCGACGGCGACCCGGCGCGTCGCGCTCAAATCCTCGAAGGTCCAGACGCCTGCCGCGAGCGGTGCGGTGCGGTCGAGCGCGCGGCCGGTGACGTGGCACCAGAACAGCTCGCCGTCCGCGCGTTTCATGATTCTGTCGTCCGAGTAGATGCCGTTCGCGGCCATCATGCGCGCGATACGTTCGCCGATTCGCTGGAATTCGTCCGTCGACGGGTAGAGCACCTCGTACGATTTCCCGATCAGGTCAGCCCGCACGCAGCGGAAGATCGACGCGAGCGCGTCGTTGCAATCCTCGATCACGCGGTCGCGCGACAGGACGAGGCCGAGCGGCGCGAGATGGAAGGCGGTCTGGTAATCGAGAGCGGGCATGGCGCAGGCAAGCGGAGGCAAACGCTTATGTATTTTTGCGTATTGTGCCGCATCCGCGCCGCATCGTACCCTTTCAGGCATCTCGTGGCGGTTTGCCGCGGTATAAAAACAGCGCGCCTCGACGCAGGCATCGCCGTGCATGCATAGAATGATGCGGCGGGCTTGCGGGCCACGTGGCGCGTGAACCGGTTTCGCTGGTTTCCATAGAGGAAGGGACAACAGATGAACAAAGTCTATCCAAGCGCGGCTGCCGCGCTGGAAGGGATCGTCCGTGACGGACAGACCTTCGCGGTGGGCGGCTTCGGCCTGTGCGGGATTCCGGAGGCGCTGATCGCGGCGTTGCGCGATTCGGCCGTCAAGGGCATCACCTGCATCAGCAACAACGCGGGCGTCGACGGTTTCGGCCTCGGCCTGTTGCTGGAAACGCGCCAGATCAAGAAGATGATCTCGTCGTACGTCGGCGAGAACAAGGAGTTCGAGCGCCAGTACCTGGCCGGCGAACTCGAACTCGAATTCACGCCGCAAGGCACGCTCGCCGAAAAGCTGCGCGCGGGCGGCGCGGGCATCCCGGCGTTCTTCACGAACACGGGCTACGGCACCGTGATCGCGGAAGGCAAGGAAACGCGCCAGTTCGGCGATCGCCACTACGTGCTCGAGCCGTCGCTGACGGCCGATGTCGCGCTCGTGAAGGCCTGGAAGGCCGACAAGTCGGGCAACCTGATCTATCGCCGCACCGCGCGCAACTTCAACCCGATGTGCGCGATGGCCGGCAAGATCACCGTCGCGGAGGTCGAGGAAATCGTCGAGAACGGCGAGCTCGATCCGGATCACATCCACACGCCGGGGATTTTCGTGCAGCGCATCGTGCTGAACGCGACGCCCGAAAAACGCATCGAACAACGCGTCGTACGCGCGAAAGGAGACTGACATGGCCTGGAATCGTGACCAGATGGCCGCGCGCGCGGCGAAGGAACTGCAGGACGGCTTCTACGTGAACCTCGGCATCGGCCTGCCGACGCTCGTCGCGAACCACGTGCCGGATGGTGTCGAGGTGTGGCTGCAGTCGGAGAACGGCCTGCTCGGCATCGGCCCGTCGCCGACCGAAGACGAAGTCGACGCCGATCTCATCAACGCCGGCAAGCAAACCGTCACGACGCTGCCGGGCTCGTCGATCTTCTCGTCGGCCGATTCGTTCGCGATGATCCGCGGCGGCCACATCAACCTCGCGATCCTCGGCGCGATGCAGGTCAGCAAGCAGGGTGACCTCGCGAACTGGATGATCCCCGGCAAGATGATCAAGGGGATGGGCGGCGCGATGGATCTCGTCGCCGGCGTGAAGCGTGTCGTCGTGCTGATGGAGCATGTCGCGAAGGGCGATCAGCACAAGATCCTCGAGGAATGCAACCTGCCGTTGACGGGTGTCGGTGTGGTCGACCTGATCATCACCGATCTCGGCGTGATCGAAGTGACGCCGTCCGGCCTGAAGGTCCTCGAGCTTGCCGATGGCGTGAGCGCCGACGAGATCCAGGCAAAGACGGGTGCGCCGCTCGACGTCAGCGCGGTCGCCTGAGTTTTCTTCATGTCGATTCGCCCCGCATGCCGTCAGGCATGCGGGGCGTTTATGTTTGTGGCATGCGCGCCCGGCCGCGTCAGACGGCGGTCTGCAACGATTCCAAGCGTTGTTCGCCGGTGGGCGTGCCGTCGTCGGGCGAACCCAGCTGCAGTGCATGAAACAGGAAGCGTTGCAGCGTGACTGCCGCCGACGTGTGATCGCCGAGGTCCGCGCGGCTGAACAGCCCGAAATCCGCGGCGGGTGGCGCGGGCAACCCGGCTGCCAGCGGATCGAGTGCGCGCATCGTGTCGCGACGCACGTTCCAGTCGAGCAGTACCGCGACGCCGAGGCCTGCCTCGACCGCCGACTGGATCGCGGACAGGCTCGTGCTGGTGCAGATGACGCGCCACGCACGGCCGGCGTCGCGCAACATCGCGAATAGCTTTTCCTGCCACGGGCAGGTGCCGCCGAACGCAACGATCGGTACCGGTTCGTTGCGAGGGAGCCGGTTGGTGGTGGCTGCGGCGGCCCAGTGCAGCGGATGCTGCCATGTCGCGAGCGGCTCTGCCCGGATCAGCGCGGGGTCGCCGATCACGAAATCCAGTGCGTGGCTCGAGAGTCGCTGCGACAGGACGGGGCTCGTGTCGACGACGATCTCGAGCGCGACGTTCGGAAATGACGCTGCGAACTGTCGCAACGCGTGCGGCAGACGGCCGACGGCGATGTCCTCGAGGACACCGAGCCGTACAGTGCCCGAGATGTCGCCTGCGGCGAGCGCGGCGCGTGCGGCGAGCCCGACGCCGAGCAGCTGATGTGCATAGGGCAGCAGCACGTTGCCCGCGGCCGTCGGCGTGACGCCGCGCGGCGAGCGTTCGAGCAGGCGCTGGCCGACTTCATCCTCGAGCCGTCGCAGCGCCATGCTGACGGCGGCCTGCGTGCGATGCAGCGCTGTTGCCGCCGTGCTGACGCTGCCGGTTTCGACCACGGTGACGAACGTGCGCAGCAGGGTGCTGTCGAGATCGCGGGTCATCAATATTCCTGATGCGAGCATAAGAATTATCAGCTTATATCAAGCATGCGGCCGCGGTTAGCATCGGCGTGTCACTGAACCGGAGCGGTTGCATGAGCGAGGAATCGAGTACGGTACGACCGGATGTCGCGCAGCGCGCGGCGTCACCTTTCACGAATGCGGTGGCGCCGCTGCTGGCCGTCGCGTCGATGTGCAGCGTGCAGCTCGGCGCGGCGCTGTCGAGGCCGGCGACGATCGAGTACGGCACCGTCAGCACGACCTGGCTGCGGCTCTGTTTCGCCGCGCTCGCGCTGGCCGTTGTCGTCCGGCCGCCGCTGCACACCTATTCCCGGCAGCGCTGGATCGCGGCCATCGCGCTCGGCACGGCGATGGCCGCGATGACGCTGTGCTTCTTCGAAGCCGTGCGTCGCGTGCCGCTCGGGCTCGCGGTGGCGATCAACTTTCTCGGGCCGCTGGCGGTCGCCACGATCGGCGTGCGCAAGCCGGCGATGCTGGCATGGCCGGCACTTGCGCTGGCTGGCGTGCTGCTGCTGGCGCGGCAGGACGGCATGTGGGTGACGGCGCCGGCCGCGCTGGTCTTCCCGGTCGGCTCTGCGCTTGGCTGGGCCGCCTATATCGTGTTGATGAAGCGTGTCGGCACGCTGTTCGACGGACTGCAAGGGCTGTCCGCGTCGCTGTTCGTGGCCGCGCTCGTCACGACGCCGTTCGGGCTGGCGCAAAGCGGCGGCCACTTGCCGGCCGGCCAACTGATCGATGCCGCGTATCTGGCGGTGCTCGTCCCGCTGTTTCCGTACGTGCTCGAACTGATTGCGTTGCGACGGATGAGCGCATCGGCATTCGGCATCCTGATGAGCGCCGAGCCCGCGATCGCTGCGGGGATCGGTTATGTCGTGCTGGCGCAGCCGATGAGCACGCTGCAGGTCGCCGGCACGCTGTGCGTGGTCGGTGCGAGCATCGGCGCGGTCATGCAGAAATAGCCGCGCTTTCCCGGTCATGACGAGCCGGTGCGCGATGGTGCGTTTGCGGCGCCGTCGCCGCGGCCGCAGGGGAGGCTGGATCGGTAGCCTGCTGAACACGGAACACCGCGCCCGATTCCGCACGGCCGCGTGATATTCGTTGGCGCTCGCACGAGCCGCAAGCCCGCAAGGGTGGTCAGGCGACTCGTGATCCGGAACGGGTTTACAATCGATCGCATCCCCCGGCTGCCCTGGCGGGCCGGGCCCACATGCCATCGCGCCGCACCGTTCGGCAGGACGCCTCCGATGCCCACTTCCCCAGTGAACTCCCCGATTCCCCGTCAGCGGCGCGTGCAGTGTGCGAGCGCGGCCGGCCTTCACCACGTCGCCTATACCGAGTGGGGCGATCCCGCGAACCCGCGCGTGCTGGTTTGCGTGCACGGCCTGACCCGTTCCGGGCGCGATTTCGACCGGCTCGCCACGGCGCTGTCCGATACGTATCGCGTCGTCTGCCCCGACATCGTCGGGCGCGGCCAATCGGACTGGCTGGCCGATCCGCGGCTCTACGCGATTCCGCAATACGTGGCCGACATGGTGACGCTGATCGCGCGACTCGACGTCGAATCGGTCGACTGGTTCGGCACGTCGATGGGCGGCCTGATCGGCCTGGCGTTCGCGGGGCTGCCCGGTTCGCCGCTGCGCCGGATGATCGTCAACGACGTCGGCCCGCGCATCGAACCCGATTCGCTGACGCGCATCGGCGAATATCTCGGCGTGCAGCCGCGCTTTGCGACCGAGCAGGAGGGCATCGACTATCTGACGTCGCTGTCGCTGCCGTTCGGTGCGCTGAGCGCCGACGAGTGGCGCGAGATCAACGGGCCGCTGTTGCGCGAACTGCCCGAAGGTGGCTGGACGGTCCGCTACGATCCGCGCATCGCCGAGCCGTTCAAGGCAACCACGCCCGAGTTGGCCGCACTCGGCGAGGCCGCGCTGTGGCACGCCATCGAGACGACGGATGCATCGCTGCTCGTCGTGCGGGGCGAGACGTCCGACCTGCTGTCGCGCGAGACGGTGGCCGACATGGTGCGTCGTGGCCGGCACGTCACGCACGCCGAGATTCCAGGGGCGGGCCATGCGCCGGCGTTCATCGACGCAGGCCAGATTGCGCTCGCGCGGCGGTTTTTCGTCGAAGGCGGCGCATAAACACGTCATAATATGCGGTTCGACGGCACGCGGGCCGTGCCGTCACCCGAATCTCCATCCACTCACGACCGGAACATTCCATGGCAGTCATTCGTCACCACGTCGGGGCCCGACTCTCCGAAACCGCGATCCACAACGGTACCGTGTATCTGGCCGGCCAGATCGCCGAAGACACCACGCAGGACATCAAGGGCCAGACGCGCGAAGTGCTCGGCCACATCGACCGCCTGCTCGCCGAAGCGAACAGCGACAAGGCGCATCTGCTGTCGGTGCAGATCTACATTTCCGATCTGGCGAATTTCGACGGCATGAATGCGGAGTGGGATGCATGGGTCGCGCAGGGCAACACGCCGCCGCGCGCCACCGTCGAGGCGAAGCTCGCGGATCCGGCGCTGCTCGTCGAGATCGTGGTGGTCGCCGCACAGCGGAGCTGAACCGGACGCAACCCGACGATGATCGCATTCCGCCAGGCCAAGCAATGACCGAGTCCGTTTCCGCTTCCCCCGTCGCGGCACCGTCGTTCGACGACGTGCTCGCGTTCGTGCGCGAACGGGCCGGCGACGCGCGCCTGTCGTCGGGCGAACTGCTCGCCGATCACTCGGCGGGCACGGCGTCGATCATGCGCACGCTGAACGTCGATCCGCCCGCGATGCAGGCGGCCGCACTGTTCGTGCTGACGCCGCACCTGAGCGACCCCGAGCGCGAACTCACCGAGCGTTTCGGCGACGAAGTGGCGCGGCTCGTGTCCGACGTGCGCAAGCTGTTGCGGCTCGGTACCGTCAGCCTGCGTGCCGCGCAGAACGCGGTGCCCGATGCGGGGCGCGACACGGCGGAAGAGCGGCGTACGCAGATCGAGGCGCTGCGCAAGATGCTGCTCGCGTTCGCGCAAGACATCCGCGTGGTGTTGATCCGGCTCGCGTCGCGCCTGCAGTCGCTGCGCTACTACGCTGCCGCGAAGATCGACCCGCCGCCCGACGTCGCACGCGAGACGCTCGAGATCTATGCGCCGCTCGCGAACCGTCTCGGTATCTGGCAACTGAAGTGGGAGCTCGAGGATCTCGCGTTCCGCTTCGAGGATCCCGTCACCTACAAGCGGATCGCGAAGCTGCTCGACGAGAAGCGCATCGAGCGCGAAGCGTACGTCACGCAGGCGATCGACCGGTTGCAGCAGGAGCTGGCGGACGCGCACATCCAGGCCGATGTGAGCGGCCGGCCGAAGCATATCTACAGCATCTGGCGCAAGATGCGCGGCAAGGAGCTCGATTTCTCCGAGCTGTACGACGTGCGCGCGTTTCGCGTGATCGTGCCGGACATCAAGGATTGCTACGCGGTGCTCGGCATCGTGCATCACCTGTGGCAGCCGGTGCCGAAGGAATTCGACGACTACATCTCGCGGCCGAAGCCGAACGGCTACAAGTCGCTGCATACGGTCGTGATCGGCGATGACGGCCGCGCGTTCGAGGTGCAGATCCGCACGCAGGAGATGCATCGTTTCGCCGAGTACGGCGTCGCCGCGCACTGGCGCTACAAGGAGGCCGGTGCGCGCGGCTACGGCGGCCAGTTCTCGGCGAGCGACAAATACGACGAGAAGATCGCATGGCTGCGGCAACTGCTCGCGTGGAAGGATGACGTCGAGGACGGCGCGGAAAAGTCGGGCGACAAGGCGTGGGCCCAATTGCGCGAGACGTCGCTCGACGACGACCACATCTACGTGCTGACGCCGCAGGCGCGTGTGATCGCGTTGCCGCAGGGCGCGACGCCGGTCGATTTCGCGTACCACCTGCACAGCGAGCTTGGCCATCGCTGCCGTGGCGCACGCGTCGACGGCGCGATGGTGCCGCTCAACACGCCGCTCGCAAACGGCCAGACGGTCGAGATCGTCGCGGTGAAGGAGGGCGGGCCGTCGCGTGACTGGCTGAACCTGCAGCTCGGTTATATGAAGAGCCCGCGTGCGCGTCAGAAGGTGCGTGCATGGTTCAACTCGATCGAGCAGGAGGAAAACATCTCGCACGGCCGCGCGCTCGTCGAAAAGACGCTGCAGCGCGAGGGCAAGACATCGGTCAACCTGGACAATCTCGCCGCGAAGCTCGGCTTCAAGTCGCCCGAGGAGCTATTCTCGGTCGTCGGCAAGGAAGAGTTCAGCCTGCGCAATGTCGAGCACGCGCTGTCCGATGCGCCGCCGCCGGAGCCGGCGCCCGAAGCGCCCGCCGATTTCGAGAAGCGCAGCAGCGGCGCGAGCGTGGCGCACGGCGCGTCGACCGGCGTGCTGGTCGTGGGCGTCGACGCGCTGCTGACCCAGCTCGCGCGCTGCTGCCGTCCGGCACCGCCTGATCCGATCAGCGGTTTCGTCACGCGCGGCAAGGGGATGTCGATCCACCGCACCGATTGCCCGACGTTCCGCCGGATGGTCGAGCGCGCGCCGGAGCGCGTGCTGCAGACGACCTGGTCGGCCGACGTACTCGGCGGGCGCGGTGCGTCCGTCTATCCGGTCGACCTGATGATCGAGGCAAGCGATCGGCAAGGGTTGCTGCGCGATATCTCCGAAGTGTTCGCGCGCGAGAAGATGAACGTGGTGGGTGTGAAGACGCAGAGTCGCCGCAATGCGGCATTCATGCAGTTCACGGTCGAGGTGTCCAACTCGGCGCAGGTGCAGCGCGCGTGCACGCTGCTCGGCGAGGTGCAAGGTGTCGTGAGGGCGGGGCGGAAGGCATGATATGGGGTTGGAGCCCCGTTATTTTGCTGCGACCGCATAAAAACACTTGCCAAGCCGGTAACGGCTCCATATAATCTTAGCTTCTTTAGGCTCGTAGCTCAGCTGGTTAGAGCACCACCTTGACATGGTGGGGGTCGTTGGTTCGAGTCCAATCGAGCCTACCAACGAATTGAGAATGTCCGGTCTCCGGGTGTTCGATGCAGTAAATAACTCAACGCGAACAAGGCGAATACGGTTATGACACCGCGAACGTTGACCGAAACCTTTTCGGAGCGACGCTAGTCGAGGAACCCTTTCGCCCTTTCAGTCTGAGTGAAGTATCGAATGCGGCCCCTCGAAAGCGGGGCCGCATTTTTTTTGTCGCGAAATTTTCCCGCGCGATTTTCATGTCGCGTACCTGGTCTGCCGCCCACTGTCGGCATCACGGAGATTGCTATGGTTTCGATACGCTTGCCTGACGGCTCAGTTCGACAATACGAGCATCCGGTGACAGTTGCCGAGGTTGCAGCCTCGATCGGTCCCGGCCTTGCGAAGGCTGCGCTTGGTGGCAAGCTCGATGGCGAGCTCGTCGATACGTCGGCCGTGATCGACCGCGACGCGTCGCTCGCGATCGTGACCGACAAGGATGCCGACGGCCTCGACATCATTCGCCACTCGACGGCGCACTTGCTCGCATACGCGGTGAAGGAGCTGTATCCGGACGCGCAGGTGACGATCGGCCCGGTGATCGACAACGGCTTCTATTACGACTTCTCGTACAACCGTCCGTTTACGCCTGAAGATCTGGAGAAGATCGAAAAGCGCATGCAGGAGCTCGCGAAGAAGGACGAGCCCGTGACGCGCCGTGTCGTGTCGCGCGACGAAGCGGCGGGCTACTTCCGCAGCATCGGCGAGAAGTACAAGGCCGAGATCATCGAATCGATTCCGCAAAGCGACGAAATCAAGCTGTATTCGCACGGCGGCTTTACCGATCTGTGCCGCGGCCCGCACGTGCCTTCGACGGGCAAGTTGAAGGTCTTCAAGCTGATGAAGGTCGCGGGCGCGTACTGGCGCGGCGATTCGAAGAATGAGCAGCTGCAGCGCATCTACGGCACGGCCTGGACGAAGAAGGAAGACCAGGACCAGTACCTGCACATGCTCGAGGAAGCGGAAAAGCGCGACCACCGCAAGCTCGGCAAGCAGCTCGACCTGTTCCACATGCAGGAAGAGTCGCCGGGCATGGTGTTCTGGCATCCGAAGGGCTGGGCGCTGTGGCAGCAGGTCGAGCAATACATGCGCCGCCGGGTGAACGAAGCCGGCTACCTCGAGATCAAGACGCCGATGATCATGGACCGCTCGCTGTGGGAGGCGTCGGGCCATTGGCAGAACTACCGCGAGAACATGTTCACGACGGAGTCGGAGAAGCGCGACTACGCGATCAAGCCGATGAACTGCCCGGGTCACGTCCAGGTGTTCAAGCACGGTTTGCGCTCGTATCGCGACCTGCCGCTGCGCTACGCGGAATTCGGTTCGTGCCACCGCAACGAGGCGTCGGGCGCGCTGCACGGCCTGATGCGCGTGCGCGGCTTCGTGCAGGACGATGCGCACATCTTCTGTACGGAAGACCAGTTCATCTCGGAATCGATCGCGTTCAATACGCTGGCGATGAGCGTGTACAAGGACTTCGGTTTCGATCACATCGACATCAAGCTGTCGCTGCGCCCGGATCAGCGTGCGGGCACGGACGAGACGTGGGATCGTGCCGAGCAGGGCCTGCGCGACGCACTGACCGCCTGCGGTCTGACGTGGGAAGAATTGCCGGGTGAAGGCGCGTTCTACGGTCCGAAGATCGAGTACCACATCAAGGATGCGCTCGGCCGTTCGTGGCAGTGCGGTACGCTGCAGCTCGACATGGTGCTGCCGGAACGCCTCGGCGCCGAGTATGTTGCCGACGACAGCAGCCGTCGCCGGCCGGTGATGTTGCACCGTGCGATCGTCGGTTCGATGGAGCGTTTCCTCGGCATTTTGATCGAGCACCATGCTGGTGCAATGCCTGCCTGGCTCGCGCCGTTCCAGGCAGTTGTGCTCAATATTGCCGAAAGTCAGGCCGAATATGCGCAATCTCTGGCCCAATCGTTGCAAAAACAAGGGGTTAGAGTGACGGCCGATTTGCGCAATGAGAAGATTAGCTATAAAATACGCGAGCACACGCTGGAAAAGGTGCCTTATCTCCTCGTCGTGGGTGATAAGGAGCGTGATGCGCAAACGGTAGCCGTGCGTGCCCGTGGCGGCGTCGATCTTGGCGTGATGCCGGTCGAAGCCTTCGTTGAGCGTCTGCAGGAAGACCTGCGCTCGTTCAAGTAACCGCCCTGGCAGCGCGGCTCGTTTTTTTAATTTTTAGAGGAAACGTAACATCGCTACTGATAAGTCGTCGCATCGCATCAACGGTGAAATCACTGCGCCGGAAGTGCGTCTGGTCGGGATCGAGAACGAACCGCTCGGTATCGTAAAACTCGCTGATGCTTTCCGTAAATCGGAAGAACTGGATGTTGACCTGGTGGAAATCGCGCCGCAAGCGGTTCCCCCGGTTTGCCGTCTGATGGATTACGGCAAGTTCAAGTACCAGGAATCGAAGAAGCAGCACGAAGCGAAGCTGAAGCAGAAGGTCATCCAGGTCAAGGAAGTCAAGTTCCGCCCGGGTACCGATGACGGGGATTACAACGTCAAGCTCCGCAATCTCGTGCGCTTCCTCGAAGAAGGCGACAAGACGAAGATCACGTTGCGTTTCCGCGGTCGCGAAATGGCTCACCAGGAAATCGGTATGCGGATGCTTGAGCGTCTGCGCACGGATCTCGAGGAAGTCGGCCAGGTCGAGCAGATGCCGAAGATGGAAGGGCGCCAGATGATCATGGTGCTCTCGCCGAAGAAAAAGAAGTAACGGGCCCGCGCGCTTCGCGCGCAGGTTCGCAGTGGTTCGGCGCGTTGCCCGATCAGGGCGGCGCGCCAGCAATGACGGCGGCTGCGCAAGCGGTTCGCCGTACACAAGTGGACTGGGTTTCGAAGGGCGGGTCAAGGGCGCAAGCCAACCGCACACCCATCGCCATCTAATAAACTGGAGTTGTTCGTCATGCCTAAGATGAAGACCAAGAAGAGCGCTGCAAAGCGCTTCGTGGTGCGTCCGGGCGGTACCGTCAAGCGCGGTCAAGCCTTCAAGCGTCACATCCTGACCAAGAAAACCACGAAGAACAAGCGCCACCTGCGCGGCGCAACGGCAGTTCATGATTCCGATCTGAACTCCGTCCGCGCGATGCTGCCGTTCGCGTAACCCCTCAATCGATACTCTAAGGAGAGAAACATGCCTCGAGTCAAACGTGGGGTAACCGCACGGGCCCGCCACAAGAAGATCATCAACCTGGCCAAGGGTTATCGCGGTCGCCGCAATAACGTCTACCGCATCGCCAAGCAGGCGGTGATGCGCGCTGGTCAGTACGCATATCGCGATCGTCGCAACAAGAAGCGTGTGTTCCGCGCACTGTGGATTACGCGTATCAATGCGGCGGTTCGTCAGCACGACATGACCTACAGCGTGTTCATCAACGGCCTGAAGAAGGCGTCGATCGAACTCGACCGTAAGGTGCTGGCTGACATGGCGGTGTTCGACAAGGCTGCTTTTGCTGCGATCGTCAAGCAGGTGAAAGCCGCCGTTGCAGCCTAATTGCGAAATTAGCACTGCGTGGTTAGTTGCAGCGATGCTCCGGTAGTTTCGGCCGCTGCAGCGAAAACGGGGCTCTTCCGAGCCCCTTTTTTGTTTGGTGTGCGATTTCGCTCGCCAAGACCGAATGACGTTGGAAATGATGGGATCTATGGATCTGGACCAGATTGTCGCCGACGCGCAGCAGTCCTTCGAACAGGCTGCCGACATCACCACGCTCGAAAACGAGAAAGCACGATTTCTCGGCAAGTCGGGTGCGCTGACCGAGTTGCTGAAGGGCCTCGGCAAGCTCGATCCCGAAGCACGCAAGACCGAAGGCGCACGCATCAACGTCGCGAAGCAGCAGGTCGAAGCCGCGCTGACCGCACGCCGTCAGGCACTGGCCGACGCGCTGATGAACCAGCGCCTCGCCGCCGAGTCGATCGACGTGACGTTGCCGGGCCGCGGCGCCGGTGCAGGTAGCCTGCACCCCGTGATGCGCACGTGGGAGCGTGTCGAACAGATTTTCGGCTCGATCGGCTTCGATGTGGCAGACGGCCCCGAAATCGAGACCGACTGGTACAACTTCACATCGCTGAACAGCCCGGAGAACCATCCGGCGCGTTCGATGCAGGACACCTTCTACGTCGAAGGCAAGGATGCCGACGGCCGCCAGCTGCTGCTGCGCACGCACACGAGCCCGATGCAGGTGCGTTACGCGCGCATGAACCGTCCGCCGATCAAGGTGATCGCGCCGGGCCGCACGTATCGCGTCGACAGCGATGCGACCCACTCGCCGATGTTCAATCAGGTCGAGGGGCTGTGGATCGACGAAAACATCAGCTTCGCCGATCTCAAGGGCGTCTATACCGACTTCCTGAAAAAATTCTTCGAGCGCGACGACATCCTCGTGCGCTTCCGTCCGTCGTATTTCCCGTTCACGGAACCGTCGGCCGAGATCGACATGATGTTCGAGCAAGGCAAGAACGCCGGCAAGTGGCTCGAGATTTCCGGTTCGGGGCAGGTGCATCCGACCGTGATTCGCAACATGGGCCTCGATCCCGAGCGCTACATCGGCTTCGCGTTCGGCAGCGGCCTCGAGCGCCTGACGATGCTGCGCTACGGCGTCCAGGATCTCCGGCTGTTCTTCGAGAACGACCTGCGTTTCCTGCGCCAGTTCGCGTAACGCCGCGCGCCGCGCCGACCTGTGCCCGTGCACGCCCCGACGGACGATCCGACGGGGCCCGGGCGTCGATCTAACCTGTTTCGAACGTAGACATCCATGCAATTCCCTGAATCCTGGTTGAGAACCTTTGTCGACCCGCAGCTGACGACCGACGAACTGTCGCACGCGCTGACGATGGCGGGGCTCGAAGTCGAATCGCTGAGCAAGGCTGCGCCGCCGACGTCGAAGATCGTCGTCGGCCGCGTGATCGAAGTCGTCAAGCATCCGGATGCGGACAAGCTCAATGTCTGCCAGGTCGATGCCGGCACCGGCGCGACGCTGAATATCGTCTGCGGCGCACCGAACGTCGCCCCCGGCATCAAGGTGCCGGTCGCGCTGGTCGGCGCGGAACTGCCGCCGGCGGAAGAGGGTGGCAAGCCGTTCGCGATCAAGCTGTCGAAGCTGCGCGGCGTGGAGAGCCAGGGGATGCTGTGCTCAGCACGTGAACTGAAGCTGTCCGAGGATCACAGCGGCCTGCTGGTGCTGCCGGAAGATACGCCGGTCGGCCAGGACATCCGCGAGACGCTCAATCTCGACGACACGATCTTCGAAATCAAGCTGACGCCGAACAAGGCCGACTGCCTGTCCGTGTTCGGCATTGCGCGCGAGACGGCCGCGATCACCGGTGCGTCGCTGACACCGGTCGATATCCGCCCGGTGCGCGTCGAACTCGACGAAACGCTGCCGGTGCGCATTGCCGCCCCCGATCTGTGCGGTCGCTTCTCGGGTCGCGTGATCCGCGGCGTGAACGCGCGTGCGAAGACCCCGCAGTGGATGATCGAGCGCCTCGAGCGCTCCGGCCAGCGCAGCGTGTCGGCGCTCGTCGACATCTCGAACTACGTGATGTTCGAGCTCGGCCGCCCGTCGCACGTGTTCGATCTCGACAAGATCCACGGTGGCATCGAGGTGCGCTGGGGCAAGCGCGGCGAATCGCTGAAGCTGCTCAACGGCAACACGGTCGAACTCGACGAAACGGTCGGCGTCATTTCGGATGACCGCCAGGTCGAAAGCCTGGCCGGCATCATGGGCGGCGACAGCACGGCCGTCACGCTCGATACGACCAACATCTACCTGGAAGCCGCGTTCTGGTGGCCGGACAGCATCCGCGGCCGCGCGCGCAAGTACAACTTCTCGACCGATGCGGCCCATCGCTTCGAGCGCGGCGTCGATTACGCGACGACCGTCGAGCATGTCGAGCGCATCACGCAGCTGATCCTCGAGATCTGCGGCGGCAAGGCCGGCCCGGTCGACGATCAGTCCGTGAACCTGCCGCAGCGCGCGCCGGTGAAGATGCGCGTGTCGCGCGCGAACCGCATCATCGGCGTGCAGATCGGCGCCGACGAGATCGCCAGCATCTTCACGCGCCTCGGCCTGCCGTTCGAGCGTGAAGACGACGCGTTCCTCGTCACGCCGCCGTCGCATCGCTTCGACATCGAGATCGAGGAAGACCTGATCGAGGAGGTCGCGCGGATCTACGGCTTCGAGAAGATCCCGGCGCGTCCGCCGGTCGCGACGAGCGAAATGCGCGCGACCAACGAGACGCGGCGTTCGATCCACGATGTCCGTCACGCGCTCGCCGCGCGCGACTACGCGGAAACCGTCAACTTCAGCTTCGTCGATGCGGAGTGGGAGCAGGATTTCGCGGGCAACGACCAGCCGATCCGCCTGCTGAACCCGATCGCGAGCCAGCTCTCGGTGATGCGCACGACGCTGTTCGGCAGCCTGATTTCCGTGCTGCGCCACAACCTGAACCGCCGTGCAGATCGCGTGCGCGTGTTCGAGGCGGGCCGTGTGTTCCTCGCCGATGCGTCGGCGAAGGCCGGTGAGCTGACGGTCGAGGGCTACGTGCAGCCGAAGCGCGTCGGTGCGCTTGCCTATGGCCCGGTGCTCGACGAGCAGTGGGGCGTGGCGACCCGTGCGGTCGACTTCTTCGACGTGAAGGGCGATCTCGAGGCGCTGCTCGCGCCGGCAGCCGCACGCTTCGTGAAGGCGGAGCATCCGGCCCTCCATCCGGGGCGCAGCGCGCGAATCGAAGTCGACGGCCGTGCGGTTGGCTGGATCGGCGAGTTGCACCCGCGCCTGATGCAGAAGTACGAGCTGCCGCACGCTCCGGTGATGTTCGAAATCGACGCGGACGCGCTGATTGCGCGTGCGTTGCCCACGCCGACCGAGGTGTCGAAATTCCCGCCGGTTCGTCGCGATATCGCCGTTGTCGTCGATCAGGCGGTCGAGGTTCAGGCACTTTTCGACGAAATGAAGAAGGCGCTTGCCGAAGAGGCCTGCCGATTCGTTCAGAAGGTTGTACTCTTCGACGAATTTCGTGCAAAATCAAATACTTCCGGTGGCCTTGCCGCGCACGAGAAGAGCCTTGCCTTCCGCGTGACGCTGCAGGACGCGGCTGGCACGCTACAGGACGAGGTCGTCGATCAGGCGATCCAGGCGCTGGTCGAGCGGATGGCTCGCGCCGGTGCGCGCCTGCGCGGCTAAGGAGGAGGTCCGCCCGCTCGCGGGCGGCCTTTTCCGATCGTAAGTTTTGATTTAACGCGCTGTATGGCAGATATGAACGACATGACCTCGAGTGAATTCGAAGCCCTCCTGACGGCGCAACGCAGCGCCATGAACCGCGATGCTTCGGCGCCGGCGTCCACCGAGACGCCCACGCTGACGAAAGCGGAGCTGGCGGAGTTGCTGTTCGACAGCGTCGGGCTGAACAAGCGTGAAGCGAAGGACATGGTCGAGGCGTTTTTCGAGGTGATTCGCGACGCGCTCGAAAACGGCGAAAGCGTCAAGCTGTCGGGGTTCGGTAATTTCCAGCTGCGCGACAAGCCGCAGCGTCCGGGCCGCAATCCGAAGACGGGCGAGGCGATTCCGATCGCCGCCCGCCGGGTGGTAACCTTCCACGCGAGCCAGAAGCTGAAGGCGCTGGTCGAAAACGGCGCGGAGTAAGCCCCCGCGCGCTGACGTCCCCGCGCGGCCGCCGCGCACCCTTTACCGACGGTTAACCGACGATGACCACTACGGTTGAGAAAGTCGTCTTGCCTCCGATTCCCGCGAAGCGCTACTTCACGATCGGTGAAGTCAGCGAGCTGTGCGGGGTCAAGCCGCATGTGCTGCGTTATTGGGAACAGGAATTTACTCAACTGCGGCCGGTGAAGCGGCGTGGCAATCGTCGGTATTACCAGCACCATGAAGTGCTGCTGATCCGGCGGATTCGCGAGTTGTTGTACGAGCAGGGATTCACGATCAACGGCGCGCGCAACCGGCTCGATTCACCGGGCGGCGAGCGGGCCGCGCCGGCACCCGTCGAGTCGGAGGCCCAGGCCGCCGATGCGCGCACACCGGGCAAGCCGGGCGCAACCGTCGACGTAATTGCATTGCGGCAGGCGCTGCTCGACGTGATCGATGGACTGAAGCACGACTGAGTGCGAAACGCGAAGCATGAAATGAAAAGCCCGGTTGGCGACGCGCCACCGGGCTTTTTGCTGCGCGTCGCGCATGCACATCAACGCGATGCGAGCGGATTCTTTTGGCCCATGTCGACGACCAGCGTGCCGTCCGGCAGCATCCGCACGGAACCTTGCGCGACCTGGCTGCGATAGCCGTACAGGTCGAAACGCATCGGGCCTGCCTCGGCCGAATTCCTGATCAGCGCGCGCACGTTCAGTTCGAGCACGTTGAACATCTTCATGTCGCCGCCTTCCATCCACATGTAGCTCGGCGCATCGATCTGCGGCCGTTGCGGCGCAGGCGAGCCCGCCAGACGCCTGAACGTGAGGCGCAGCCCGTCGCGCTCGACCGTTGCCTGGCCGAGCTTGCCGTTCAGCACGGGGGGCGGGAACACGGTGTACTGGTCGAGCACGAGCGTGTCGCCGCGCAGTTCCGCGCCGCGACGCTGCAACGGCGTCAGCGAAGCGAGCTCGATGCCGAGCGAACGCAGCAGCTTCGCCTGCGGAATTCCGAGCACCGACACCTGGGATGGCTTGAACGCGAGATGCCGGTCGTCGAGCACGGACAGCGAGCCCTTCATGTCGGTCGGCAGCCAGACGCCGGGCACATGGTTCCACAGCTTGATGCCACCCTGGACACGCAGGTTCGTGCCGTCCGCGCTCAGCTGCAGGTCGTTGAGCGAGCGCGGCGAGTAGTCGAGCAGATAGTCGTTGAAGAGCGCGGACATCGCCTTCCACGACTCGACGACCGTGCCGCCGAGAATCCGGATGTCGTACTGGTTCGGGTCGTCGAGATCGACGGGTTCGCCGGGCCGCTTCGATACGAGTTCCACGTCGAGATCCTCGACGTGAAAGCCGATATCCCCGGACAGGTTGAAATCGACGTTGCGCAGATGGATCGTCGGGTTGCGGTTCGACACGTGCCGCTCGTTGAACGGCGTGGTCGACGTGCGCCGCATGGCGACCTTCTGCATGCCGGGGTGCGTGGCGTTCGCCGCGAGTGCGTAGGCTTCCCAGTGCTGGCGTATGTCACGCAGTGCAGTCTGCTGCGCGGCGAGGAAGCTGTCGTTCAGGCGCGCGGCCGCGTTGCCGAGCAGCGCGCCGCTGGCCGGCCCCGTGTATGAAGGCATCCGGATCGCCATCGCACCGCTTTCGTCGAAATTGAAGTAGCCGGCCGACACCTGGTCGCGATAGTGATACAGATCGAACACGAAAGTCTGGTCGCGCTTCGACGGATCGACCGGGCCGATCAGGATGTCCGCGTTCATCGGCATCGAGCGCATGAACTTCACGTCGCCGCCTCGAATGTACATGGCTTGCTGGGGCGCATTCGCAGGCATCGCGAAGCCGGCGTGCGTGCCGTCGTCGAGCTTCAGGTCGAGGCCGGCCGGTGTCACGCGCACCGCGGTGATCGTGAGTTTCAGGCGCGGCGGCGGCATCAGCTTGTCGACCGACATCACGAGATCGTCGCCGGCGAGTTGCGCGATCGGCGTCTGGACTTTCAGCAAGTCGGCCATTTTCACGTTGGCCGCGCGCATCACCGGCTGCGCGTTGATGCCCGAAACGCGCACCCCCGTCGGATGGAACACGAGCTGGCTGCCGTCGCGGATCGCGAGCGTGCCGGTCAGCGAGAACGGCACCCAGCCGTCGCGCTGCATCTCGCCTTGGAGGTGAATCACGCCGTCGCCGGCCGACACGGCGAGCTTGCGCAGCGGCGCGTTGCGGTAGCCGAAGATGTAGGTGTTGAAGAGCGCGGTCAGCTTCGCGTTGTCGAGCGTGACCGTGCCTTCATGCACGTCGATCTCGAAACTCGTCGGATCGTCGAACACGATCGGCGCGCCGGCCTGCGTCGGCACCAGCGTGGCGGACAACTGATGGATGAAGAAGCCGAGGTTGTTGACGATACGGAAATCGACGTCGCGCAGGAACGTCATCGCGCCGTTCTGGCCCGAGTCGCGCAGCGTGAACTGGCGCGGTTGCGTCAGGCTGATCGATGCGAGCGACGGCACGGTACGTGCGAGCTGCTGCTCGCGGGCGAGCCGCTCGGTTTTGGTGCGTTCGATCTTCGTCGACGCGACCGACGTGTTGCCGTCACGCTGCGCCGACGATTCCGCGCAACCGGTACAAAGCAGCGCAAGCGCCAGCATGCCGCAGCCGAACACGCGGGATGTTCCGGGCGAAATAGGCCGGGCCGCGCGTTGCGGGCCGGAAATCCAGTCGAAAATTGCCAAAGGCGAGCGATGGCCGCGCCGGACCGCATTCCGCATCGTCTGTCTCCATGTCTTGTCGTGATCGACGGCGGTGCGCGCCACTACACGGCGCGAGCGTCGATGCCGTGCAGTGTGGCATAGCACGCTAGAGCGGCGTTACCAAACAACGGGCGCCCGGGCAGAGTGGGCCAGCATGCTGCGGGACAACGGATTCGGGGTGGTCGGGCGCGCGGATCAAACGGTCGTTTGGTTCGCGCGGTCCGCCCCAGGCGGCTTTCGGTACGACCGGGAAAACCCGCCCAGGCCTTGGCTGGTGAGGGTTCCGCCGGATACGAGGTACCGCGGCCGCTGCGATCGAAGCGCAGATGCGATCCGGCCCCGTCGAAGCGGCCCGCGGGTGGATCAGACCAGCATGTGCTGCCGGATGGCGTTCAGCGTTGCCTGGTCGAGTTGCAGGCCGTTCGCGATATACGACGCCATCGAGCCGTACGACGCGGTGACCTGATCGAATGCCGCCTGCAGATAGTCGGCGTGCGCGCCCTGCAGCGCGGTCATCATGTCTGCCGCATTTTGCCCGCCGGCTTTTTGTGCCTGGGCGATCGAGGCGGAGATTTCCGACGCGCTGTAGGCGTTGGTCAACAGGTAGTCGGCGAGTATCGTCTGCCCGGAGATGCCGAGGATCGTGTGCAGAATGGCGGTGGCCCAGCCGGTGCGGTCCTTGCCGGCCGTGCAGTGGAACACCAGGTTTTCGCCGGAGGCAGCGAAGCCGGTGAAGAGTGCACGATAGCTGGCATGCGCGGAGTCGGACGTGACGAACGCACGATACATGCTCGACATGAACGCTGTCGCGGTGGCGCCGGTCGTCGGGATCGGGGTGATGCTGGCGGCTCCGAGCACGTTGAGGTTTTGCCATGTGGCACCGGCCAGCGGCTCATCCGGTTGCGTCTTGATCTCGGCGGGCGTGCGCAGGTCGCAGACTTGCCTGATGTCGAGCGTGCCGACGGTGGCGATGTCGGCGGCGGACAACGCGAGCGCGGATGACCGATAGATCACGCCTTTCTTCATCTTCGCGCCGCTCATCGTTACATAGCCGGTTCCGTCCGGCCCGGCCGTGTCGCGAAAATTCGAAGCGGAACCCAGCCGCGGCGTCGCGACCGGCGCGACCGAAATCGAGTCGCCTCCGCATGCCGACAGAAATGACGCGCTCCCGAGCGCCGCACCTATCGTGCCGGCACCCAGCCGGAGAAAATGTCGACGGGAAATTTCGTTTTTCTGATGCATTCAATGTCCTTTGTCGAAGAAGGTTGCAAGCGGTCGCGACCGCGGTGGTGACCGCCGCGGCCTCGTGTCTCGCACGCGACGCGGCAAAGCCGGGGCGGGCCGGATCGATCGGCATGCAGTCGGACGGATCGCCCGCGCGCATCGGTCTCGCACCGGGTAAGCGCACGGTAGCGATTTGCGGCGAACCGGCCATCGTCCTTTTCGATTAGGGCGGAATGCGGGATACCGATAGCGGATGTGCGTCGTCGACGGGTAGGATCGGTGGCAGTGGCGAGGTAAGATCGGCGACAGTGGCTGTATCGACCAAAGCACAAGTAGCCATCACGGGGAAGCGTCATGGATCTCAAGGAAGTCGACGTACTGGGTGCGGGCGTGGGCGATCACTGGTACTACGCGTCGAAGGCGAGTGCGATCCGCCGGTTCCTGGGTGCATCGGGCGCGAACCGGATACTTGATGTCGGTGCAGGCTCCGGCTTCTTCTCGAAGCACTTGCTCGAGCGTACGCAGGCGTCGGAGGCGTGGTGTGTCGATACGAGCTACGCCGACGATACCGACGCGGAGGCGGCCGGCAAGCCTATCCACTTTCGGCGCTCCGTCGAACGATTCGATGCCGATCTCGTGTTGCTGATGGACGTGCTCGAGCATGTCGACGACGACGTCGGTTTACTCGCACGTTATGTGGCGGGCGCGCCTTCCGGAAGCCGGTTCCTGATCACGGTTCCCGCGTTCCAGTTCCTCTGGAGCGGCCATGACGATTTTCTCGAGCACAAGCGCCGATATACGCTCGGCAGTCTCGAGGACGTGGTGCGCCGCGCGGGGCTCGACGTCGAGCACGGCGCCTATTATTTCGGCCTCACGTTTCCGCTTGCGGCAGCGCTGCGGCTGGGGGAGCGGGCGCGTCGGCATCCGCGCGAGCCGGCGTCGCAATTGCGCCGTCACCATCCGTTCGTCAACGGCTTGCTCAAGACGATCTGCCGGATCGAGTTGCCAATGTTTCGCTTCAATCGCGTCGCCGGCCTGACGGTCATCTGTATCGCGCGCAAGCTTTGAATGCGATGCGCGGGGGCCGTGCGGCCGGTGCGAAGGTCGCCATGTCATGCGCGTCGTTGGCTGCATCGGAGGCGTTACGCCAAAAAATTTCGCAAGAACATTCACAAAATGCGTGTGACCCGTTCTAAATCGGAAAACTGTCTGTTATAATTTTTTTCTTTCGGGGCGTAGCGCAGCCTGGTAGCGTACCTGCATGGGGTGCAGGTGGTCGGAGGTTCAAATCCTCTCGCCCCGACCAGACAAGAACCCGCGTCAGCTTGGGCTGACGCGGGTTTTTTCTTGCCGGTCGCTTTTTTGCACATCGCGGCGCGGCCCCGGTAAAATGCAAGGTTGATCCACGGAAAGCGCCGTGATTTAGCGGAAGAGGATTCCCCGAACATGACTGATCTTCGTCTTACCATGCGGTTCGCTGCAGTGCTCGCCACCGGCGCGCTCGTCGCCGGTTGCGGTACGTCGTCGCCCACGAAAGTGGACTACAAGAGCGATTCGAAATCGAAGGAAGCGTCGCTCGCAGTGCCGCCCAACATGCTCGACGAGACGGCCGATCAGCGTTCGCTGCCGCCCCAGGGCGGCGCGACTTCCCTGTCCGCGCTTCAGCAGGTCCAGCAGGCGGCGCCTGCGCTGGACACCGTTGCTCCGGCCGTAGCCGGCATGCATATCCAGCGCGACGGCACCGAGAGCTGGCTCGTGATCGACGGCAAGCAGCCGGCCGACGTCTGGACGCAGGTCCGCCGCTTCTGGCAGGAGCAGGGTTTCCTGCTCGTCGTCGACCAGCGCGACAAGGGCGTGATGGAAACCGACTGGAACGAAACCCATCCGCAGATCAACGACGGCCTGATCCGCAGCGTGATCTCGAAGGCGATGGGCAACTCGTACGTGACGGCTGAGCGCAACAAGTACCGTACGCGTCTCGATGCGGCGCCGAATGGCGGCACCTACGTGTTCATCAGCCAGAAGGGGATGCGCGAAGCGATCACGGGCGCGAACAACGATTCGAGCAAGTGGGAACCGAAGCCGAACGATCCGGCGCTCGAGACCGAATACCTGAAGCGGTTGATGGCCGTGCTCGCACAGAACGAGCAGCGCGCGAAGAACGGCGAGCCGCCGATCGCGAACATCAAGGACAACACGATTCCGAAGGACAAGAAGGCGGACACCGACGCGTCGTCGAAGGCGGCTGCCGCGATTGCCGCGCAAAACGTCTCGCGCACGTCGGCGCAAGGCAACGATGCGGCCGACGCGGCCGTGCCGTCGGAAGTCACGCTTGGCGAGCCGTACGACCGGTCGTGGTTGCACGTCGGTCTCGCGCTCGATCGTGCGAACTTCACGGTCGACGATCGCGATCGCACGAAGGGCCTGTATTTCGTGCGTTATGTCGATCCGAAGGATCTGACTTCGGCCGAGCAGGGCTTCTGGAGCCAGCTGTTCCACGGCAAGAAGGAAAAGCAGGCGAAGCAGTACCGTGTCAACGTGAAGGCACTTACGGCCGACCAGACGCGCGTGGCGGTCGTTGACGATTCGGGTGCGATCGATACATCGTCGCCGGCTCGCCAGATCATGGGGTTGCTCGTGAATCAGCTCCGCTGATTTCCGCGGTTTCTCCGCACCAATGAAAAGCCCGCCACATGGCGGGCTTTTTCATGGCCGCTCGCCGGTGCGCACATGAGAGGGGTGTTCAGTCCCTTCTCGTGACGTTACGTAACATCCGCGCGTTACGGCGGCAGAACACGTGCCGTATTGTCGTCTGCAAAAATTTTGTCCTTATAAATCAATGAGGTGGTTCGTATGTGATGGCTGGCACGCAACCTGCTTTATATGTTGGAATCGTTGAAACAGGGAGGATGGCGTCAGATACCGGGGGTGCGCTGCGAGCGCCCGATCAACGGTATCGACGTCTTCGAATGCCGATGCGACAAGTGTCGGCGCAACTGATGATGATCCGCGCCAGCGTGCGGATCCCGATGGCCCCGTCGCCTATCCTCGTAGGGCGACGGTTTCGCCCGCGCTTCTTTGAAGCGCGGGCTATTTTTTTGGCCGTCGTGCGGGGCCGTGCCGGCGCAGCCGATACACGATTCGCGTATTCTCGGACTTTTCGAGATGAGGGGGACGGAATGGCGGAAATTGCAGTCGTGGCGCTGATCGTGGCGAAGCCGGGCGCCGAGGAGAAGTTGCGCGTCCAGCTCGAAGGGATCGTCGAGCCGACCCGCAACGAAGCAGGCGCGCTGCAGTACGACCTGCATCGGGATCTGAAGGAGCCCGCGCGGTTCGTATTCGTCGAGCGTTGGGAAAGCGAGGAGGCGCTTGCTGCCCATGCGCGTTCCGCGCACATTCTTGCTTATCGCGAAGCGGCCGCGGACTGGATCGAGCGTTCCGAAATCCGCGTGCTGTCGAAGCTCGTCTGAGCCGGGTGGGGCGACCGGACGTGTCCGGTCGCGGGGTGCGTCAGTGCGACGTGTTGGGGACGTCGAGGATCAGGATGATCGTCCAGTCGGCGTCGCCGTCGTGATGATACTGGCGCTCGGCGACGATGAACGGTTGCTGTTTGCCTTGCGGGCCGAGGAAGAGCACGTCGCCCTCCATCGGCAGGCACTCGATCGGCGGCAGCGCGAGGAATGCGTCGGCCGAGCCGCGGGGCATCAGTTGCTTGATCTGGCGAGTGGCGGCTTCGGTCCACTCGATGTCGAGTTGAATGTTGCTCATGCTGTCCTCCGCACCGGGGTGCGCACGGGTGGAAAAATTCGGTGCGCGACTTTAGCACAGCGCACGCGCGCCGCAATCAAAAAAGCCGAACCCGGTTGCCCGGATTCGGCTTTTTCTTGTGCGGTACCGCCGAACTTACTGGCTGGCAGCGTCTGCGGCCTTGGCAGCCTTCTTGCCGGCCTTCTTCGCGGCAGCCTTGTGGTGAGCAGCCTTCTTGCCGTGGTGATGCTCTTCCTGCATCGCCGGCTGTGCGGCTTCGGCCGCTTGCTGCTGCTGCAGCGCCTGTGCGCGCTGCTCGATCTCGGAGATCTTGGCCGGATCGGTAATCGTCTTGATTTCCGTGCTCTCTTGCGCATACGCTGCGCCAGTCAGCGCCGACATCGCTACCAGGATAGCCAGGGACGTCTTCTTCATTGCTTTACCTCCGCTAAGTGGTGATGAACCCGAGTGTTGCCGTTTTGTCTGGCGACTGCAATCGAGTGCGTGTCGAGTGTAACAAAAGTGACGGATCAATGTGCATCGGATCGAGGCGGGACGCAAGGCCCCGTTGAAGTCGCGCAACACTTCGCACACTTCGTCACGCGCCTGCCATCGTCGCCGCCGCATTCATTCCCGCTCGGGTTTCCCGCAGCCGTCAGTCAGAACCACCCGAGCCATCGATAGACGTGGAACTGCGCGATGCCGACCAGTTCATGCAGCGCCTGTTCGGCGTTGGCCAAGTTGCGCCAGCGCGGCAGCCAGCCGGTTTGCGCGCGCCGGCGATTCGCATAAACGGGCTGCGGGTCGATCCCGAAGTGGCGGAAATCGAGCAATGCGCGGCGCATCTGATATGACGAAGTGACGAGAATGCGCGCGTCGTCATGCTGTGAGCGTAGTATAGGCGCAGTGAATTTCGCGTTTTCGTAGGTTGTGCGGCTATCTGGTTCCAGAACGAGGTCCGCGGGAGCAATGCCTTCCGCGACGAGCTGGCGCCCGTAGACGGCCGCTTCGGTTTCTCCGTGATGCTGCGGGTCGCCGCCCGACATCACCACGGTGCAGTGTGCGGCCTGCTGCCGGCACGCGTGGTAGAGCGCCGCGACCTTGTGGATGCGGGCGGCTCCGTCAGGCGGGGGCTGCAGCCCGGCGTCGGTGCGCCGTGTCCCGGCGCCGATGAGAATCAGTGTGGTCCGCCCATGCATGTCCGGGTGCTCGACAGGTACGACTCCCGCCTCGGTCCACGCGATCAGCGGCGCGGTGAGCCAGCCTGTCGCGAGCAGCCAGAACAGCGCAGCGGCGGCCATCGAGATGATTTGCCGCCGCTTGCGGCAGAGCATGAAACAGATGAAGAGAAGTACAAATGAATCGAACAGAATCAATTTGATTGGGGTATGGTGTCTTTTTATGGACGGCTGACGATCCAGCCCTGACGCGACGCCGAACGTCGGCCTCCAGAATCGGTGGCGGTATCGGTGGGTGGAGACCCCGCCCGGCGCGCCGCTTCGCATTGTCGCTGCACTTTAAGAAAGAATCGAGATGGCCACGTATTCCAACGAAGCGGTGCTCGACGCATTGAGACGAGTGCAGTACCGCCAGGTACCGTGGGCGCGCCGCCCGGGCGTGTTCGAGTATCTCCGTTCGCTTGGGCTGATGGACACGGTCAGGCAGAAAACCGTTGCCCCCGCGCCGGGCTTTCACGCACCGGTCGACATTGCCGTGCTGACCGAAAGCGGCCGAGCCGAGTTCTCGCGCCTCGAGCGCGACGAGAAATTACTTTCCTGGACCGATCGCCGCATGGCTGACTACGCATTGAGCGAAGCGAGTGCCGTGGCGATTCTCGAAAGCCGCCTGTAGCGGCCGATCATTTCTCCGCACGCATCGCCGAGCGGCAGGTGATGCAAAAAAAAGCCCGTATCGCGAGGATACGGGCGTACCGGATACTTTTGCTGTTGCCACGCTGTGCTCATGGCAACGTTGTGACTCGCTGCATGCGGCGCAGTTCCCGGCAGCGGGCATTTTCTTTGGTGAAATCCTGAAATTGGCAGGACTACGGATGACGCGGTACGTCCGACGGCTGCGCGCCGATGCGCGCTCGCGCATTGCTGGCGATGTCGCCGCGCAGGTCGCCGCGCGGCACGGTCTGCCGGCCGGACGCGTTGGCGGAGGGTGGCTGGCGGAGCGTGTTCCGGTGATCCTGCTGGCGATGGGGCGGCTTCGCGCGATCGTCGGCGCGGGCTGGAGCGGACAACGCCAGGGAAATGACAATGCCGCATGCAACGAGCAGTGACATTGGTTTCATGGCGGGGCTCCCCTCAAGCCACGCGGCTTGTTGATATGTCGCTAAGGTAAGCGCGGGAGTGCAGGCTTGCTGTAAATATTGGTAAATAGATGTATCGCGCCACGACAACGGTAATCGACGGCACCGCAGGCGTCGCGAACAGATCGAGTTGCGGAAAGAAACCGGGCGGCCGAAGCCGCCCGATCGAGCATTCGTTACGCCATCTTGACGGGCGCGCGCCAGGATTCCGGATTGGTCCAGAAGGCGCCGCGCAGCCGGTCGCGGCTCGGCGGGGCGGGCGGCTTCGCAGCACTCGCGCCGATGCGCCCGCGCAGGGAGATCTGCCGGCCGCTCGTGCCGAGTCGCTTCACGATTTCGGCGAGCGTGCCGTCTGCCTGCCATTCGTCGAAGCGGCGGCGGCAAGTCGGCGGCGACGGATAGCGGCCTGGCAGCTTCGACCAGCCTTCGCCCGTCGACAGCACCCACAGCACGGCGTTCACCACCGAGCGGGCTTCCACGCGGGGGCGGCCGCGCCGCTCACTCCGTGCGGGTTCCGAGCAAAACAGACCTTCGACCAGCGCCCACTCGTTATCTCTCAAATCGTCGAACAGCATCATGTCCTCACCTCAGCGAAGCTAACTCCGGTGCGCTGCCCTGCGCCGCGCACTCTTCAAGCACTCGATCGTCGAGTGCCGGGTGGGGGCGTCCGGTTGGCCGGCAGCGGCGTTTCTGCTCTTCCGTCCGACGAAACCTGCGCCCTGTGCGCCAGGTGATGCACGAAGCGTGCCATGTCGGAGGTAATTCCCTCGAGAGCCGCTTGGCAGCGAGCTAACGGCTAAGTCAGCTAGGGGCGTATAAGACGCCAAAATAACCCGCCAGCAAATCGGGACAATCACCAATCTTGTGCAGTTCGCCCGCACCGCGTGCGTTCGCGTAGGTATTGCACCGCAGCGAAACATGGGGGCAGATGCCTGATTCGCACGTCGACGCCGGATTCGCGCATTAAAATCGTGCATCGATATCGACGATTGATGAGGTCAGGAAATGAACGTCACGCTGCGCCAGCTTCGCGTCTTCATCGAGGTAGCGCGGCTCAGTAGCTTCAGTCGCGCGGGCGACGAAATCGGGCTCACGCAGTCCGCGGTCAGCCGCTGCGTGCGCGAGCTCGAGGCCGAGCTCGGGTTGAAGCTGATCGACCGCACGACGCGCGACGTGCAGCTGACCGATGTCGGCGCGAACCTGATCGCGAGTGTGTCTCGACTGCTCGACGATCTCGACGACACGCTGCGCGAGATTCGCGAAATCGGCGAGCAGCGCCGGGGTCGCGTGATCGTCGCGGCCAGCCCGACGATCGCATGCCGGCTGATGCCGCGCGTGGTTGCGTCGTGCGAGCGCCAGTTCCCGTTCGTGACGCTGGGCTTGCGCGACGACGTGCAGAGCGATGTGTTGCGCAAGGTGAAGTCGAGCGAGGTCGATTTCGGCGTGGTGATCGGGCCGCTTACGGTTGGCGATCTCGTCTGCGAACCGCTGATGACCGATTCGTTCTGCCTTGTCGCGCGCGCCGACCATCCGCTCGCGGCGCGCACCGAGGTGCCCTGGACGGCGCTGGACGGCGAGCGCCTCGTGCTCCTCGATCATGCGTCGGGAAGCCGGCCGCTGATCGATGCCGCGCTGGCCACCCATCGTGTCAACGCGACGGTCATGCAGGAGCTCGGGCATTCGGCGACCGTGTTCGGCCTCGTCGAGGCCGGCGTCGGTGTGAGTGTGCAGCCGTGGCTCTCGCTGCCGCTGCCAGCCGGCTCGACGCTCGTCGCGCGGCCGCTCACGCCGCGCACCGAACGCACGGTCGAGCTGGTGCGCCGCCGCGACAGGTCGTTGTCGCCTGCCGCTCAGGCGATCTGGGAGCTTGTGCGGCAGATGCCGGCGAGGGCGGAGGACCTCGACTGACGCGCACCGACGTGCGTCGGTGCGGCTTGGGGCCGGTACACTACGCGGATCGTGTTCCTCGATGGTGGTGCTCGATGGCGCATTCTGCAGGTTCTCTTTCGGTGTCTGGCGCGCTGGCGGCGCGCGATGTGGTGCACGCGTTGCGTCCGTCGCTGATCCGGGAAGTGGCAAACGCCGGCTTCGGCGTGCCGGACATGCTGCCGTTCTGGTTCGGCGAATCCGATCGCGTGACGCCGGACTTCATCCGCGACGCCGCGGCGGCGGCGCTGCGCGACGGCGAAACCTTCTACACGCACAACCTCGGTACCGCGCCGTTGCGCGACGCGATCGCGGCCTACGTCAGCGCCCGTCACGGTGCGACGGCGGCCGACACCGTGGCCGTGACGAGTTCTGGCGTGAGTGCGCTGATGCTGGCCGCGCAGTTGCTGGTCGGTCCGGGCGAGCGCGTCGTCGCGGTCACGCCACTGTGGCCGAATCTCGTCGAGATTCCGAAGATTCTTGGGGCGCGGGTCGAATGCGTACCGCTCGGCTATGGCGAGGCAGGCTGGCAGCTCGAGATCGGGCGGCTGCTTGCGGCGCTGACACCCGATACGCGGATGCTGCTGATCAACTCGCCGAACAATCCGACCGGCTGGACGATGTCGCGTGACGACCAGCGGGCCGTACTCGCCCATTGCCGCCGCCACGGCATCTGGCTGGTTGCCGACGAGGTGTACGAGCGGCTCGCGTTCGGCGCGGACCGCGCGCCGTCGTTCCTCGACATCGCGTCGCGCGAAGAGCGGGTCGTTGTCGTGAATTCGTTTTCGAAAGCGTGGGCGATGACGGGCTGGCGCCTGGGATGGCTCATCGCGCCGGCAGCGGTGATGGGCGACCTGTCGAAGCTCGTCGAATACAACACGTCGTGCGCGCCGGGTTTCGTGCAGGCTGCGGGTGAGGTCGCACTGCGCGATGGCGAGCCGTTCGTGCTGTCGTTCGTCGCGGCGCTGCGTGACGCGCGCGATCACCTGGTTGCCGCGCTGCGCACGCTGCCGGGCGTTGAGGTGCCGCCGCCACCGGGCGCGATGTACCTGTTCCTGCGCCTGCCGGGCGCGGCCGACAGCCTGGCGTTCTGCAAGACGCTGGTGCGTGAAGCAGGGCTCGGCCTTGCGCCCGGGCGTGCATTCGGCCCGGAAGGCGAAGGGTTCGTGCGCTGGTGCTACGCATGCGATCCGGCACGACTCGACGCGGGCGTCGAGCGGCTGCGCAGCTTCCTCGCGCGCGGAGCGGCCACACGCTGAAGCGGGGCCGGAGCGGATTCGGCGCGCTGGCGGCAGCCGGTTCGGCTCATCTTTACGCACCGGGCAATTTTGCGTAATATGGCGCTCAGTCACGCGGTTCCGTCGTTGAGCCGTGCTGTTCCGTCCGGTTTGGGCCTGACCTGAAGTTGGTTCGCCGCCCCCGGTTCGTGCTCCCATCAATATGACCGATCAGAATCGGGCGAGCGCGTCTTCCGTTCCTTTCGTCTGTTTGTTGATCCGGTTCGTTTGACCACAGGGTCTGGCCTAGCTGCATGAATACCCAAGAGGCGAAGATCGTCCTCGAGACTGCTTTGATCTGTGCGCAGGAACCGCTGAAGCTCGGCGATTTGCGCAAGCTCTTTGCCGACGGCGTGTCGGCTGACACGGTCCGCACGTTGCTCGAAGATCTGAAACAGGATTGGTCCGGCCGCGGCGTCGAACTGGTGGCGCTGGCGACCGGATGGCGCTTCCAGAGCAAGCCGGCGATGCGTCACTATCTGGATCGCCTGCATCCCGAGAAGCCGCCGAAATATTCGCGCGCGGTGCTCGAGACGCTCGCGATCATCGCGTACCGGCAACCCGTCACGCGCGGCGACATCGAAGAGATTCGCGGTGTCACGGTCAATACGCAGGTGGTCAAGCAACTCGAGGATCGCGGCTGGATCGAAGTGATCGGTCATCGTGACGTGCCGGGGCGCCCGGCGCTGTATGCGACGACCAAGCAGTTTCTCGACGACCTCGGCCTGAAGGCGCTCGATGATCTGCCGGCGCTCGAAGAGCCGGCCGCGAACATCGAGGCTGCGCTGCTGGCGCAGCAGGCGATGGATTTCGACGGAGACATGTCGATTGCCGACGACGCAGCGGGCGACGCGCCGCAGGCGGACGAGGCATTCGCCGGCCAGCCGGCGGGATTGCCGGGCGATTCCGCGGTGGACGTCGTGCCGACGCAGGAAATCGCGAGCCGCGATACGCTCGAAGCTGATCGCGGGCAAGCGGAACAACTGGAACAGGCTGGCGCCGAAGTAGTGCCGGCCGGTGTGCAGCCCGAGCCGCTGCGCGCGGATTGGAGCGAGGAAGATCGCAAGCCGGCCGCCGAAGCGGTTGCCGGAGACGGAACGGAAGCGGCCGGCGACATGCCCGGCGAGGCTGGTCAGGCCGACGCCTCCCGTTCCCGTCCCGCGGACGGCGAGATGCTGGACGACACGTCCGACAGTCTCGCCGATGCCGTACGAAGCGCCAGTGCACCCATCGGTGTCGACGCGCTGCCGGACGACGAAGCAGAACCCGAACAGCGTCGCGCCTGAACGCGGCCAACTTCTTGCCGCGCCCGCGCCGGGCGCGAGACCTGACATTTTGAGGTTGTTTTGACAGATATCCACGATATTGAATCGTCCGCGCCTGCCGTGCAGGCAGCGCGTGCCGACGATGCACCGGAGCAGGGCGCTCCGGCCGAGGGTGGCGACGAGCGTCCCCGCCGCGGTCTGCGGCGAGGCCCGCGCAGCCTGATCGCGCGACGTCGCGCGGCGGCCAAGTCGAAGGGCGCCGAAGGCGAGCCGCAGGGTGGCGAAGACGCTGACGCTCAGCCGGCCGAGGCCGCCGCCGACGCGCAGCAGCAGGCGCGTGCGCCGCGCAAGGAAGGCGCGGCCAAGGGCGGTCGCAAGCCGGCCGGCAAGCGCGAAAGCGCGGCCAAGGCCCAGGGCGGCCAGGGCCGTCGCGGCGGCGCATCGAAGGCTGAAGGTGGTGCGGCGAAGACGGAAGGCGATGCGTCCCAGGACGAACTGTTTGCCTACGTGACGTCGCCGGCATTCGACGCCGACAATTCCGCGGGCGGTAGCGGCGTGCGTGCGCCGATGCTGCGTCGTGGCCGCAACCAGCCGGCGAACAAGCGCGTGCTGTCGCCGGACGACGACGCGCCGAAGCTTCACAAGGTGCTGGCGGAAGCGGGCATGGGCTCGCGCCGTGAGATGGAAGAGCTGATCGTCGCCGGCCGCGTGTCGGTGAACGGCGAGCCTGCACACATCGGCCAGCGCATCATGCCGACCGACCAGGTGCGGATCAACGGCAAGCCGGTCAAGCGCAAGCTGCCGAACAAGCCGCCGCGGGTGCTGCTGTACCACAAGCCGACGGGCGAGATCGTCAGTCACGCGGATCCGGAAGGCCGTCCGTCGGTATTCGACCGACTGCCGCCGATGAAGACGGCGAAGTGGCTCGCGGTCGGCCGCCTCGACTTCAATACCGAAGGTCTGCTGATGCTGACGACTTCGGGCGACCTCGCAAACCGCTTCATGCATCCGCGCTACAGCGTCGAGCGCGAATACGCGGTGCGCGTCGTCGGCGAACTGGCCGAAGGCATGCGTCAGAAGCTGCTGCATGGTGTCGAGCTCGATGACGGCCCCGCAAACTTCCTGCGCATCCGCGACGGCGGCGGCGAGGGTACGAACCACTGGTATCACGTCGCGCTGGCCGAAGGCCGCAACCGCGAAGTGCGCCGGATGTTCGAGGCGGTCGGCCTGATGGTGAGCCGCCTGATCCGTACGCGTCACGGTCCGATTCCGCTGCCGCGCGGTCTGAAGCGCGGCCGCTGGGAGGAGCTCGACGACACGCAGGTGCGCAAGCTGATGGCGACCGTTGGTCTGAAGGCGCCGTCCGAGGAGAAGGGCAACCGCGGCGGTGCCGGCCAGGCCGAGCGTCGCCAGCCTGATCCGATGCAGACATCGATGGGCTTCATCAGCCGCGAGCCGGTGCTGACGGCTCACGGGCAGCTGGATCAGCCGCGTCGCGGCGGCGGTCGGCGCGGCGGGCCGGGTTTGCCGGGCCTGAGCGGCTACGGCAGCCTGCCGGTTGCGCCGTCGGGTTACGGCAATCGTGCCGGCGGCGGCCGCGATGGCAACCGTGCGGGCGGTGGTCGCGACGGCAATCGAGCGGGTGGCGGCCGTGATGTCGACGGCAACCGTGCGTCGTACGGCGCAGGCCCCAAGCGCGAAGGCGCGGGCGCCAAGCGCGGCGGCAGCAAGGGTGGCGGCAATCGCAATCCGAACGGCAATCGGGCTGATGGCGCCGGCAACGGCGGCGGTCCGCGCGGCGGCGGCCAGCGTCAGCAGCGCAGTCGTACGCGCAGCCGCTAAACACATGTTGGCGCACGGCGGTGCAAAGCCGCCGGCGTGCCGGCCCGATCGGCATCCCGCCGATTTTGCCGGCACGGCGTATTGCGCCGATCACTTTCGACTGTATATATATTGCGTGCCGCTGCGTCGCAGCCGGCATGACCGATCTCCGGCCTGGCAGGATGGTGCTGGCTGATCGGATAACCCGATTTCGCATTTTTGGGTCGGTAAAGGCGGGCGACACGCTGCTTTTACCGGCTGGCTTGGCGTTTGCGCCAAAAATCGCTATAATCGCGGAGTCGCTGGGCGTACGGATTCAATGTGCGGCTCAGGTGCGACCACCAGTAAGAAGATGGGCGTTCCGCCCATTTTTTTTTGCTGAAACGGTTAGGCATCTCGGGTAGCGCTTCCTGCGCCGGCTAAGGCGCGCGCCCGCGGGTGAATTCGCGAGCGGCGGGCGCGAACACCTGAGAGGACACTGTGCAACTGACGGAACTGATAGAAACCACGGTCACCGGGCTCGGTTACGAGCTGGTGGATCTCGAGCGCACTGGGCGCGGCATGCTTTGCATCTATATCGATCAGCCTGCCGGCATCTCGCTCGAAGATTGCGAAAAGGTCACGCGTCAGCTCCAGCACGTCTTGACGGTCGAAAACATCGATTACGAACGGCTCGAAGTCTCGTCCCCGGGGCTCGACCGCCCGTTGAAGAAGCTGGCCGACTTCGAGCGCTTCGCCGGCAGCGAAGTTTCCGTGACCTTGAAAAAGCCGCTGGACGGGCGCAAGACGTACCGGGGCATTCTGCACGCGCCGAATGGCGAAACGATCGGTTTGGAATTTGAGAGGAAGAAGGGCGAGGCGGCCATGCTGGATTTCACGCTGGCCGATATCGACAAAGCCCGCCTGATTCCGCAAGTTGACTTTAGGAGCCGCAAATAATGAGTCGCGAAGTGTTGATGCTGGTGGATGCGCTGGCGCGCGAGAAAAACGTCGACAAGGATGTGGTGCTGGGCGCCCTCGAGGCCGCGCTCGCATCTGCTTCCAAGAAGCTGTTCGACGAAGGCGCCGAAATCCGCGTCCATATCGATCGCGAAAGCGGCGAGCACGAAACCTTCCGTCGCTGGCTCGTCGTGCCCGACGAGGCAGGCTTGCAGGAGCCGGATCGCGAGATCCTGCTGTTCGAAGCGCGTGAGCAGAAGCCCGACGTCGAAGTCGGCGAGTATGTCGAGGAACCCGTTCCGTCGATCGAGTTCGGTCGCATCGGCGCGCAGGCCGCGAAGCAGGTGATCCTGCAGAAGGTGCGCGACGCCGAGCGCGAGCAGATCCTGAACGATTACCTCGAACGTGGCGAAAAGATCATGACGGGTACGGTGAAGCGCCTCGACAAGGGCAACTTCATCGTCGAATCGGGCCGTGTCGAGGCGCTGCTGCGCCGCGATCAGCTGATCCCGAAGGAAAACCTGCGCGTGGGCGACCGCGTGCGTGCGTACATCGCGAAGGTCGACCGCACCGCGCGCGGCCCGCAGATCGAACTGTCGCGTACGGCGCCCGAGTTCCTGATGAAGCTGTTCGAGATGGAAGTGCCGGAAATCGAGCAGGGCCTGCTCGAGATCAAGGCGGCTGCCCGCGACCCGGGCGTGCGCGCGAAGATCGGCGTCATCGCGTACGACAAGCGGATCGACCCGATCGGCACCTGCGTCGGTATCCGCGGTTCCCGAGTGCAGGCCGTGCGCAACGAGCTCGGTGGCGAAAACATCGACATCGTGCTATGGTCGGAGGATCCCGCCCAGTTCGTGATCGGCGCGCTCGCGCCGGCAGCTGTCCAGTCGATTGTCGTCGATGAAGAAAAGCACTCGATGGACGTCGTCGTCGACGAGAACGAGCTGGCTGTCGCGATCGGCCGCAGCGGTCAGAACGTTCGTCTTGCTGGCGAACTGACCGGCTGGCAGATCAACATCATGACGCCGGACGAATCCGCCCTGAAGCAGGGTGAAGAACGCGACCGGCTGCGTGCGCTGTTCATGGCGCGTCTCGACGTCGACGAAGAAGTTGCCGACATCCTGATCGACGAAGGCTTCACGAGTCTGGAAGAGATCGCGTACGTGCCGCTCAACGAAATGCTCGAAATCGAGGCGTTCGACGAGGACACCGTGCACGAACTGCGCAACCGCGCACGCGACGCGCTGTTGACGATGGCGATCGCGAACGAAGAAAAGGTCGAGAACGCAGCGCTGGATCTCAAGAGCCTCGACGGCATTACGCCGGAGCTGCTCGCGAAGCTGGCCGAACACGGCGTGCAGACGCGCGACGATCTCGCCGAGCTGGCTGTGGATGAACTGGTCGACATGACCGGGATGGAAGAGGATGCCGCTAAGGCGTTGATCATGAAAGCACGTGAACACTGGTTCCAGTGAGAAATGACCATGGCGCACTGATTTGATGGCGGCCGTATGGCCTGACCCGATGCTAACCGCAAGGAATCGGTCCTTGCACTAAGAGGAATGAATGGCGAGTAACAACGTAGCCCAATTTGCCGCGGAACTGAAAATGCCTGCTGGTGTGCTGCTCGAACAGCTGCAGGCAGCGGGCGTCCAGAAAGCGAGTGAAGACGATGCGCTGTCCGAAACGGACAAGGCGCGTCTGCTCGATCATTTGCGCAAGTCGCACGGCGCAACCGACGGCGACAAGCGCAAGATCACGCTGACCCGCAAGCATACGTCGGAGATCAAGCAATCTGACGCGACGGGCAAGGCTCGCACCATTCAGGTCGAGGTCCGCAAGAAGCGTACGTTCGTCAAGCGCGACGACGTGGCCGAAGGTGCGGAACAGGGTCAGGCGCAGGTCGCCGAAGCGGACGACGATGCAGAACTGAAGCGTCGCGAGGAAGAAGCGCGCCGCGAGGCCGAGCTGCTCGAGAAGCAGGCGCAGGAACTGCGCGAGCGTCAGGAGCGCCTCGAGCGCGAGGAAGCGGAACGTCGTGCCCGCGAGGAAGCGGCCGAAGCCGAGCGCCGTCGCGCCGAGGAAGAAGCGGCGGCGAAGCGTGCCGCGGCCGAAGCTGCGGCGGCACAGCAGCAGGCAGCGGCACAGCAGGCTGCTGCAGCCGAACAGGAGGCGGAGACTCCGCAATCGGCGCAGTCCGCGCAGGACGAGGCGCGCGCAGCCGCCGAACGTGCGGCGCAGCGCGAAGCGGCGAAGAAGGCTGAAGACGCTGCCCGCGAGGCAGCGGACAAGGCGCGTGCCGAGCAGGAAGAGATCAGCAAGCGCCGTGCGGCGGCAGAAGCCGAAGCGCGTGCGATTCGCGAGATGATGAACACGCCGCGCAAGGCCGTCGTCAAGGCAGTCGAGCCGCCGAAACCGGTCGAGCCGCCGAAGCCGGCCGAAGCGAAGGGCACGCTGCACAAGCCGGCAAAGCCGGAAGGTGCGCAGGCGCGTCCGGCCGTGAAGAAGCCGGCCGGTGCGGCACCGGCAACGACGCAGGCGCCGGCAGGCGCGGGCGACCGCAACAAGAAGCCGGGCGCAGGCAAGGGCGGCTGGCAGGACGACGCGTCGAAGCGTCGCGGCATCAAGACGCGCGGCGATTCGAGCGGCGGCGTCGACCGCGGCTGGCGCGGCGGCCCGAAGGGCCGTGGCCGTCACCAGGACAGTGCATCGTCCTTCCAGGCGCCGACCGAGCCGATCGTCCGTGAAGTGCACGTGCCGGAAACCGTGTCGGTTGCCGATCTCGCGCACAAGATGTCGATCAAGGCCTCCGAAGTCATCAAGGTGATGATGAAGATGGGCCAGATGGTCACGATCAACCAGGTGCTGGACCAGGAAACGGCGATGATCGTCGTCGAGGAACTGGGCCACCGCGCGGTTGCCGCGAAGCTGGACGATCCGGAAGCGCTGCTCGTCGAAGGCGAAACCGGTACCGACGCCGAGCAACTGCCGCGTCCGCCGGTCGTCACGGTGATGGGTCACGTCGACCACGGCAAGACCTCGCTGCTCGACCACATCCGCCGCGCGAAGGTTGCCGCAGGCGAAGCGGGCGGCATTACGCAGCACATCGGCGCGTATCACGTCGATACGCCGCGTGGCGTCATCACGTTCCTCGATACGCCGGGTCACGAAGCGTTCACGGCAATGCGTGCACGCGGCGCGAAGGCGACCGACATCGTGGTGCTGGTGGTGGCAGCCGACGACGGCGTGATGCCGCAGACGAAGGAAGCCATTGCCCACGCGAAGGCGGGTGGTGTGCCGATCGTCGTCGCGATCAACAAGATCGACAAGCCGGAAGCGAACCCCGATCGCGTCAAGCAGGAACTGGTCGCGGAAGGCGTCGTGCCGGAAGAATACGGTGGCGATTCGCCGTTTGTGCCGGTGTCGGCAAAGACGGGCGCGGGCATCGACGATCTGCTCGAGAACGTGCTGCTGCAAGCCGAAGTGCTGGAGCTGAAGGCACCGGTCGAAGCGCCGGCCAAGGGTATCGTGATCGAAGCGAAGCTCGACAAGGGCAAGGGCCCGGTCGCGACGATCCTCGTGCAGTCCGGTACGCTGAACCGCGGCGACATCGTGCTGGCGGGTACGGCCTACGGCCGCGTGCGCGCGATGCTCGACGAGAACGGCAAGCCGACGAAGGAAGCCGGCCCGTCGATCCCGGTCGAAATCCAGGGCCTGTCGGAAGTGCCGGGCGCGGGCGAGGAAGTGATCGTGCTGCCGGACGAGCGCAAGGCGCGTGAAATCGCATTGTTCCGTCAGGGCAAGTTCCGCGACGTGAAGCTTGCGAAGCAGCAGGCCGCGAAGCTGGAAAGCATGCTCGAGCAGATGGGCGAAGGCGAAGTGCAGAACCTGCCGCTCATCATCAAGGCGGACGTGCAGGGCTCGCAGGAAGCGCTCGTGCAGTCGCTGCTCAAGCTGTCGACCGACGAAGTGCGCGTGCAGATCGTGCACAGCGCGGTGGGTGGCATCAGCGAAAACGACGTCAACCTCGCAACGGCATCGAAGGCTGTCATCATCGGCTTCAACACGCGTGCGGATGCACAGGCGCGCAAGCTGGCCGAAGCGAACGGCATCGACATCCGCTACTACAACATCATCTATGACGCAGTGGATGAGGTGAAGGCGGCAATGTCGGGCATGCTGGCGCCGGAGAAGCGCGAAGTCGTCACCGGCATGGTCGAGGTGCGCCAGGTGTTCAAGGTGCCGAAGGTCGGCACGGTCGCCGGCTGTATGGTCACGGACGGTATCGTCAAGCGCTCGTCGTCGGTTCGCGTGCTGCGCAACAACGTCGTGATCTTCACGGGCGAACTCGAATCGCTGAAGCGCTTCAAGGACGACGTGAAGGAAGTGAAGCAAGGCTTCGAGTGCGGTATGTCGGTGAAGAACTTCAACGACGTCATCGAAGGCGACCAGTTCGAAGTCTTCGAAGTGACCGAAGTCGCGCGTACGCTGTAATCCTCGCGCATCGGCTCATGGGCGGGGCAGGCTTGGGCCTGTCCCGCCCATTTTCATGGTGGCGCGCCAACACTGGCCGCCGCTTCATCCTGATAAACGGATCACGGATCGATCATGTCCAGGAAACGTACTTCCCCCAATCGCAACGTGCAGATCGCTGACCAGATTCAGCGCGATCTGTCCGAACTCATCATGCGCGAGGTCAAAGACCCGCGCATCGGCATCGTGACCATCCAGAGCGTCGAACTCACGCCGGATTATGCGCACGCGAAGGTCTACTTCACCGCGTTGACCGGCGATCCGGCCAAGACGCAGGAAGCGCTGAACCACGCGTCGGGTCACTTGCACAACCTGTTGTTCAAGCGCCTGCACATCCATACGGTGCCGACGCTGCATTTCCACTACGACCAGACGATCGAGAAGGCCGTGGAAATGTCGCGCCTGATCAAGGAAGCGAACTCGACGCGCGCGAAGGACGACGACGAGGCCGACGCGGCTACCAAGGACGACTGAGCTCGACCGGCCTATGACGACTGCAGCATCCCAACGTCCGCGCGTGCCCCGGCGCGTGCTGGACGGCGTCCTCCTGCTCGACAAGCCGGTCGGCCTTTCGAGCAACGATGCACTGATTCGCGCGAAGCGCCTGCTGCTCGCGAAGAAAGCCGGTCACACCGGTACGCTCGATCCCCTGGCTTCGGGTTTGCTGCCGCTGTGTTTCGGCGAGGCGACGAAGTTCTCGCAGGATCTGCTCGAAGCGGACAAGACCTACGAAGCGACGATGCGTCTCGGCCAGCGTACGGCTACCGGTGACGCGGAAGGCGAGGTGATCGACACGCGCCCCGTCGAATGCGACCGTGCGGCGGTGGAAGCCGCGCTGGTGCGCTTCACCGGCGAGATCGTGCAGGTGCCGCCGATGTATTCGGCGCTCAAGCGCGATGGCAAACCGCTGTATGAATATGCGCGCGCGGGGCAAACCGTCGAGCGCGAGGGCCGCAACGTGACGATCCTCGCCCTCGACCTGCTCGCGTGCGACCTGCCTGACGTGACGTTTCGCGTGACCTGCAGCAAGGGCACTTATGTGCGCACGCTGGCAGAGGATATCGGCGAGGCGCTCGGTTGCGGTGCGCATCTGACGATGCTGCGGCGCACGGGCGTCGGCGCGCTGACGCTCGAGCATGCGGTAACGCTCGATGCGCTGTCCGATGCCGACGAAGCGGCACGTGATGCGTGGCTCCAGCCGGTCGATGCGTTGCTGTCGACGTTTCCGCTGGTTCGTCTCGATGAACCCAGCGCGAAGCGGTTCCTGCACGGGCAGCGTTTGCCGCTGTCGTCGCTCGACCCGATCGACGCGACCGAAGGCGGGCGTGTGCGCGTCTACGACGCGACTCGCCTGCTCGGCGTGGCCCGCAAGGCAAACGGCGTGCTGGCGCCGGAGCGGCTCGTCGTCACGGCAGCCTGACGCAGCCGCGCGAACGCGCGCCCGTCGGAATGAAAAAGCCCCGCTTCACGAAGCGGGGCTTTTTGTTTGCGTCCAGGCAGCGTGTTCAGTGTGCAGCCGATGCCGCGGCACCTGCATCGCCACCGCCCGAGCGCTCGGGTTTCGTGATCCAGATCAGCCCGATCAGCAGCACGAAGATCGCCGCCGAGATGTAGAACAGGTCGTTCACGCCGAGCTGCGCGGCCTGCTGCGTGGCCAGGTTGTTGATCAGCCCGTGTGCCTGGTCCCGCGTCAGCCCGAGGTTGCCCATCTGCGTGACGGCCTGGTTGAACGTCGGGTTGTAGACGTTCGCCTGCTCGACCAGTTGCGCGTGATGGAAATTGTTGCGATGGTCCCAGGCCGTCTGGAAGATCGACGTGCCGATGCCGCCGCACATGATCCGCACGAAGTTCGACAGGCCCGATGCCGCGGGAATGCGGTGGCCGGGCAGGCCCGATAGCGTGATCGATACCAGCGGGATGAAGAAGCCGGCCATCGCGATGCCCTGTACGAGCGTCGGCAGCGTCAGCGACCATTCGTCGACCCCCGTCGTGTAGCGCGACCGCATCCAGAAGCACAGCGCAAACGTCAGGAACGACGCCGTCGAGATAAAGCGCGGATCGGTGCGCGGCAGGTACTTCCCGGTGAGTGGCGACAGCAGGATCGCGAACAGCCCGACCGGTGCCATCACGAGACCGGCGTCGGTCGCCGTGTAGCCGATCTGCGTCTGCAGCCACAGCGGCAACAGCACGAGGTTGCCGAAGTACAGGCCGTACCCGATCGACAGCGCGACGGTGCCGCCGGTGAAGTTCCGCATGCGGAACAGCGACAGGTCGACGACCGGGTGCTCGGCAGTCAGTTCCCAGATGACGAAGAACGCGAACGCGATGACCGCGGTCAGCGCGAGCACAATGATGGTCGTCGACGCGAACCAGTCGAGATCCTTGCCCTTGTCGAGCATGATCTGCAGCGAGCCGACCCAGACGACCAGCAGCGCGAGGCCCACGCCGTCGATCGGGGCGCGGCGCACGGCCGATTCCCGATTGCGGTAGATCGCCCACGTCGCGGCGGCGGCGGCGATGCCGACCGGGATGTTGACGTAGAAGATCCACGGCCACGAGTAGTTGTCCGAGATCCAGCCGCCGAGAATCGGGCCGGCAACGGGCGCGATCAGCGTCGTCATCGCCCATAGCGCGAGCGCCATCGGCGCCTTGGCGCGCGGATAACTCGACAGCAGGAGCGCTTGCGACAGCGGAATCATCGGGCCTGCCACCGCGCCTTGCAGCACGCGCGACGCAAGCAGGAACGGCAGGTTGGGCGAGAGCCCGCACATCCACGACGAAATCACGAACAGGATGATCGACGCGAGGAACAGGCGAACCTGCCCGAAGCGGTCGGTCAGCCAGCCGGTCAGCGGCACGGAGATCGCGTTCGCGACTGCGAACGACGTGATGACCCACGTGCCCTGGTCGGACGACACGCCGAGGTCGCCCGAGATGGTCGGGATCGCGACGTTCGCGATGGACGTGTCGAGCACGTTCATGAACACCGCGAGCGATACCGCGATCGTCCCGATCACGAGCTGCCCGCCCTGCAAGGGCGGGTGAGAGACAGGTGCCTGTGCCATGTCGGTTGTCTTTCCGGAGTCGGAACGGTTACATCATCTTCGCGACGGCACTCGACTTCGCCGCAGCCGGCGCCGGTGCGTTGCCGCCGGCATTCTCGGCGATGATGCGGGCGATTTCGGCGTCGGCTTCGTCGCCGTACTTCGCGAACACATTGGTCTCGTAGACGGTGTTCGGTGCGTTCACGAGCTGGTCGCCGCGTTCGTCTTTGATGTCCACGTCGACCTGCATCGACAGGCCGATGCGCAGCGGGTGCTTGGCGAGATCCTTCGGATCGAGTTCGATCCGCACCGGCAGGCGCTGCACGACCTTGATCCAGTTACCCGTCGCGTTCTGCGCCGGCAGCAGCGAGAACGCCGAGCCCGTACCTGCCGAGAAGCCGACCACCTTGCCGTGATAGACCGCCGACGAGCCGTAGATGTCGGCCGTCAGTTCGACCGGCTGGCCGATGCGCATGTGCTTGAGCTGGACTTCCTTGAAGTTCGCATCGACCCACACTGCGTTCAGCGGCACCACCGACATCAGCGGCGTGCCCGGCGACACGCGCTGGCCGACCTGCACCGAGCGCTTCGCGACATAGCCGGTGACCGGTGCGGGCAGCACGTTACGCGCGTTCGCCAGGTACGCGTCGCGAACCTTCGCGGCTGCGGCCATCACGTTCGGATGCGATGCGATCGTCGTGTTTGCGGTCAGCGCGCGGTTCGACGCGAGTTGTTGCTGCGAGGCGTCGAGCGATGCCTGGGCGGCGCGCACGGCGTCGCGTGCGTGCGAGATTTCTTCCTGCGACACAGCGCCCGTCTGCGCGACGGCCACGCGGCGACGGAGGTCGTCCTCGGCCTTCGACAGGTCGGACTGGCGCAGTGCGACTTGCGCGCGATACTGGTCGTCGTTGACGAACAGGCCGCGCACCTGGCGCACTGTCTGCGCGAGATTGGCTTCGGCCTGCTGCAGCGCGACCTGCGAGTCGGCCGGGTCGAGCACGACGAGCGGATCGCCGGCCTTCACCGTCTGCGTGTCGTCGGCCTTCACCGCGATCACGGTGCCGGTGACCTGCGGCGTGATCTGCACGACGTTGCCGTTCACGTACGCGTCGTCGGTCCCTTCATGGAAGCGGGCGACGAGGAAGTAGTACAGGCCATACGCGATGGCCGCGATCACGATGACCGCGACGAGCAGCGTCATCATCCGTTTGCGCTTGCCGTTGTTCTGCGGCTGCGCGCTGGCGGCGTTTTGTTGGTCGCTCATGGCGATTTTCTCCGTCCGTTATTTCGAGTGTCTGCGTAGTGGTGGCGCCGGATCAGTTGGCGGCCTGTTTTGTCGGCTTGTCGGCATCGGGCGCCGCAAGCGGCGTGCCGGTCGCGTCGAACCCGCCGCCGAGCGCCTTGATCAGTGCAAGCTGCATGTCGCGCCGGCGCATCTTCAGGTTGGTCACCGTCTGCTCCGATGCGAGGCGGTTGCTGTCCGCGGTCAGCACCTGCAACTGCGGCGACAGGCCGGCCTTGTAGCGGATGACCGCGAGGTCGTATGCGCGCGTCGATGCGTCGAGGGCGCGTTGCGCGTCGCCCATCTGGCGATCGACTGCGCGGATCGACGCGACCTGCGTCGCGACGTCGTTCAGCGCGCTGATCAGCGTCTGGTTGTAGTTCGCCACCGACAGGTCGAAGTCCGCGTAGCGGCCCTTGAGCTGCGCGCGCAGCGCGCCGGCGTCGAAAATCGGCAGATGGATCGCCGGGCCGAATTGCGCCTGGCGGCTCGCGAAGTTCAGGAATTTGCCCCAGCCGAACGCATCGAAGCCGAAACCGGCCGCAAGGTTCACGTCGGGGTAGAACTCGGCCTTCGCTTCCTTCACGTCGTGCATCGCAGCTTCGACCTGCCAGCGCGCGGCGACGATGTCGGGGCGGCGCGAGACGAGATCGGCCGGCAGGTTGCCGGGCAGTGCGACATCGCCGCTCGGGTTCATCACGGGCGCCGCGATCTGCAGCCCGCGATCCGGGCCCTTGCCGAGCAGTGCCGCGAGCTGGTAGCGCACCGTCGTGATCTGCCCATCGAGATCGGACAGCGAAGCCTGGGTCGTCGCGATATTGCCGCGGGCCGTCTGGCGTTCGACGTTGGTGTCGAGGCCGGCCGACACGCGACCGTCGGTGATCTTGCCGACCGTCTCGCGGTTGGTGATCTCGCGTTGGGCGATATCGCGCAGCGCATAGAGCTGCGCGAGCGAGTTGTAGGTGCGTGCGACCGACGACGCGAGCGTGATGCGTGCCTGCTGCATGTCGGCTTCGGCCGCCTTTTCCTGCGACACGGCGGTGTGCAGGCGCTCGCGGTTCTTGCCCCACAGGTCGAGTTCCCACGACGCGCTCGCGAGCGCGTTGTTCTCGCTGTACCACTGGCCGCCGTACGGCGGCGGGAACAGCGCGTTCGACGAATACAGCTCACGCGTCCACGAATAGCTGGCTTCCGCCTTGGGCATCAGGTTCGAACGCGACGATTCGATGTACGACGACGCCTTTGCGATGCGCGCCTGTGCCTGCGCGATCGACGGATTGCCCTGCAGGGCTTCGTCGATCAGCTTCGGCAACTGCGGATCGCCGAACTGGCTGGCCCAGTCGAGCGCCGGCCACTGGCCGCCCTGGGCCGGCAGGCTCTGGGCGGATTCGAATTGCGACGCGGGGGCGATCTGCTTGTCGCTCTTGATGCCGATGTAGTTCGCGCAGCCCGCCAGCGCCAGTGCGGCGACCGCGACGGCGACGGTGGTGCGGCACGACCCGGCGCGCACGGACAACGGGGAGGATTTCATCGCGCTGATCCCTGACTCGGAATGAATGATGGACACTGCAAGGATTTCCTTACATTAATCTGTCAAAAGTAATTGTTATGGCAACTATTACGTGATGCTGCCGCCGGCGGTCTCGCAATAGTTGCTGAGAATGCGGCGCAGCATGCTCTTCAGGAACCCGACTTCTTCCGGCGTAAACCCGTCCAGCACCTGGTCGAGCACGCTGCGGAAAATCGGCGGCAGCCGTTCGGCGAGCGCACGGCCTTCGTCGGTCAGCTCGAGGCGCACGACACGTCGATCCTCGATGCTGCGGACACGGGACAGCAGGCCGCGCTTCTCGACCCGGTCGAGCAGGCGCGTGACTGCGCTCGCGTCGATCCCGTACTCGCGGGCAAGCTCGGCGGCCGTCGAGCACTTGCCGACCGCGATCATGAACAGCATGCTCGCCTGCGTGCCCGTGATGCCGAGCTCTTCCTGCGTGCGTTGCGTGACGAGGTTGGTCATCACCGACTTCACGCGCGACATCAGATAACCGACGCTGTCGTTCATCTGGTACGAGGACAGCGGCGAAACGGGGGATGGGGTAGAAGAATCCGACATAAAACCCTGAAGCTGCAATAGTTGACTAGGCAGCAGTATAGGCACAGTTGCTTGCCGCGGCAAATGTTAATCGAACGGCAAGGGGCGCGCTTTGCGTCTCAAAAATCCCTCATATCAATAAGGTTTTTGTGCCCGACGGCGACACGGGCTTCGACGGATTGGCGCGTTCGAGAGGAGGGTGCGCTTGCCTGCCTGCTGCGTTGCAACGTGCCCGTCGGTTACCGACATTCTCACGTGCTATAATTTGCGGCTTTCCAAGCTGCAATGCGCGCGCCCGTGAAAAACGAGCGGGCGCTTTTGCGCGTTCAAACGATTTCCAGGTTTCTATGACCCGCGCCCTTCGCAATATCGCCATCATCGCCCACGTCGACCACGGCAAGACCACGCTCGTCGACCAACTGCTCCGCCAGTCCGGCACCTTCCGCGAGAACCAGCAGGTTGCGGAGCGGGTGATGGACTCGAACGACATCGAAAAAGAGCGCGGGATCACGATTCTCGCGAAGAACTGCGCGGTCGAGTACGAAGGCACGCACATCAACATCGTCGACACGCCGGGGCACGCGGACTTCGGCGGCGAGGTGGAGCGCGTGCTGTCGATGGTCGACTCGGTGCTGCTGCTCGTCGACGCGGTCGAGGGCCCGATGCCGCAGACGCGCTTCGTCACGAAGAAGGCGCTGGCGCTCGGCCTGAAGCCGATCGTCATCGTCAACAAGATCGACCGTCCGGGTGCGCGGATCGACTGGGTCATCAACCAGACCTTCGACCTGTTCGACAAGCTCGGCGCAACCGAAGAGCAGCTCGATTTTCCGATCGTCTACGCATCGGGCCTGAACGGCTATGCGTCGCTCGACCCGGCCGCGCGCGAAGGCGACATGCGCCCGCTGTTCGAGGCAGTCCTCGAGCACGTGCCGGTCCGTCCGGCGGATCCGGACGCGCCGCTGCAACTGCAGATCACGTCGCTCGACTATTCGACGTACGTCGGCCGGATCGGCGTCGGCCGCATCACGCGCGGTCGCATCAAGCCGGGCCAGCCGGTCGCGATGCGCTTCGGCCCGGAAGGCGAAGTGCTGAACCGCAAGATCAACCAGGTGCTGTCGTTCACGGGCCTCGAGCGCGTGCAGGTCGAATCCGCCGAAGCGGGCGACATCGTGCTGATCAACGGTATTGAAGACGTCGGCATCGGCGCGACGATCTGTGCGGTCGATACGCCGGAAGCGCTGCCGATGATCACCGTCGACGAGCCGACGCTGACGATGAACTTCCTCGTCAATTCGTCGCCGCTCGCTGGCCGCGAAGGCAAGTTCGTCACGAGCCGCCAGATCCGCGACCGCCTGATGAAGGAGCTGAACCACAACGTCGCGCTGCGCGTGAAGGACACCGGCGACGAAACGGTGTTCGAAGTGTCGGGCCGCGGCGAACTGCACCTGACGATTCTCGTCGAGAACATGCGCCGTGAAGGCTATGAGCTGGCCGTGTCGCGTCCGCGCGTCGTGATGCAGGAAATCGACGGCGTGCGTCACGAGCCGTACGAACTGCTGACCGTCGACGTCGAGGACGAGCACCAGGGTGGCGTGATGGAAGAGCTCGGCCGCCGCAAGGGCGAGATGCTCGACATGGCGTCGGACGGCCGTGGCCGCACGCGTCTGGAGTACAAGATCTCGGCGCGTGGCCTGATCGGCTTCCAGAGCGAATTCCTGACGCTCACGCGCGGCACGGGCCTGATGAGCCACATCTTCGACTCGTACGCACCGGTCAAGGACGGTTCGGTCTTCGAGCGCCGCAACGGCGTGTTGATCTCGCAGGACGACGGTGCTGCCGTGGCCTACGCACTGTGGAAGCTGCAGGATCGCGGCCGCATGTTCGTTAAGCCGGGCGATGCGCTCTATGAGGGCATGATCATCGGCATCCACAGCCGTGACAACGACCTCGTCGTGAACCCGATCAAGGGCAAGCAGCTGACCAACGTGCGCGCGTCGGGCACCGACGAAGCCGTGCGCCTGGTGCCGCCGGTCCAGATGTCGCTCGAGTACGCGGTCGAATTCATCGACGACGACGAGCTCGTCGAAGTGACGCCGCAGTCGATCCGCCTGCGCAAGCGCTTCCTGAAGGAGCACGAGCGTCGCCGCGCGAGCCGCGAAGGCGCGGTCGACTAAGCATCGATCGTTCCCGTGCAGGACGAGAAAGGCCGCCTTCGGGTGGCCTTTTTTGCATCTGCCTGATGTGCAATCGGGGGCGCTGCAAAACACTGTTCCCGCGGGTTGTGGCAATCCGGCAAAACCCCGTCGCGCGGTGCTTTCAGGCACATTTCGCCGTGAACTCCGGTATCGGTTCTGTGATATGCTGCGCGCACGCAAGTTTTAGGTCCTTCCAAGCAAGACTTGATTCGCAATCCGCTAAACGGTCAGGCCGTGTCGCGGAAGGTTGAGTAACCCGCTATTTCTCGAGAAGCTCGAAGAAAGGTGAGCGTAAAATGTCAGATGTAATGAAGCAGTTTCAGCTGAACTCCTATCTGTTCGGCGGCAATGCTTCGTACGTTGAAGAACTGTACGATGCATACCTCAACAATCCGGCATCGGTGCCGGAGAACTGGCGAGAGTATTTCGACGCGCTGCAGAACGTGCCTGCAACGGACGGCTCGAATGCCAATGACGTCGCTCATTTCCCGATCGTCGAATCGTTCGCCGAGCGTGCGAAGGCCAATGCCTTCATCCCGCGCGAAAGCAGCACCAACCTTGCTGCAGCGCGCAAGCAAGTGCACGTGCAGTCCCTCATCAGCGCTTATCGCTTCCTTGGCTCGCAATGGGCCAATCTCGATCCCCTGAAGCGTCGCGAACGTCCCGCCATTCCCGAACTCGAACCCGCGTTCTACGACTTCTCCGAAGGCGACCTCGACCAGACGTACAGCGCAAGCAACCTGTATTTCGGTTTCGACCAGGCTTCGTTGCGCGACATCGTCAAGGGCCTGCGTGACACGTACTGCGGCACGATCGGCGCCGAGTACATGTACATCAGCGACCCGGAACAGAAGCGCTGGTGGCAGGAGCGTCTGGAATCGACCCGTGCGACGCCGAACTTCTCGGCAGACGAGAAGAAGCACATCCTGAATCGCCTGACGGCCGCCGAAGGCCTCGAGCGTTACCTGCATACCAAGTACGTCGGCCAGAAGCGCTTCTCGCTCGAAGGCGGCGAAAGCTTCATCGCGGCGATGGATGAAGTCGTCCAGCACGCGGGCAAGCGCGGCGTGCAGGAAATCATCATCGGCATGGCGCACCGTGGCCGTTTGAACGTGCTGGTCAACACGCTGGGCAAGATGCCGGCCGACCTGTTCGCCGAATTCGAAGGCAAGCACGTCGACGACCTGCCGGCAGGTGACGTGAAGTACCACAAGGGCTTCTCGTCGGACGTGTCGACGGAAGGCGGCCCGGTCCACCTGTCGCTCGCGTTCAACCCGTCGCACCTCGAAATCGTGAACCCGGTGGTCGAAGGTTCCGCGAAGGCGCGGATGGACCGTCGCGGCGACGAAGACGGCCTGCAAGTGCTGCCGGTGCAGATCCACGGCGACGCGGCCTTCGCTGGCCAGGGCGTCGTGATGGAAACGCTGAACCTCGCGCAGACGCGCGGTTACGGCACGCACGGCACGCTGCACATCGTCATCAACAACCAGATCGGCTTCACGACGTCCGACCCGCGCGACGCGCGCTCGACGCTGTACTGTACCGACGTCGTCAAGATGATCGAGGCGCCGGTGCTGCACGTGAACGGCGACGATCCGGAAGCCGTGATCCTCGCGACGCAGATCGCGATCGACTACCGGATGCAGTTCCACAAGGATGTCGTGATCGACATCGTCTGCTTCCGCAAGCTGGGTCACAACGAGCAGGACACGCCGGCGGTCACGCAGCCGCTGATGTACAAGAAGATCGCACAGCACCCGGGCACCCGTGCGCTGTACGCCGAGAAGCTCGTGCAGCAGGGCGTGATCACCGCGGAAGACGCTGACAACTACGTGAAGGCGTACCGCAAGGCGATGGACGACGGTCACCACACGGTCGATCCGGTCCTGTCGAACTACAAGAGCAAGTACGCGGTCGACTGGGTTCCGTTCCTGAACCGCAAGTGGACGGATGCAGCCGACACGGCCGTGCCGCTCGCCGAACTGAAGCGCCTGGGCGAACGCATCACGACGGTCCCGGAAAACTTCAAGGTTCACCCGCTCGTCGAGCGCGTGATCAACGACCGCCGCAACATGGCGCGTGGCGACCAGCCGCTCGACTGGGGCATGGGTGAACACCTCGCGTTCGCGTCGCTCGTCGCATCGGGCTACTCGGTGCGCCTGACGGGCCAGGACTCGGGCCGCGGCACGTTCACGCACCGTCACGCGGTGCTGCACGACCAGAACCGCGAGCGCTGGAACGACGGCACGTACGTGCCGCTGCAGAACATCGCCGACGGTCAGGCGAAGTTCACGGTGATCGACTCGGTGCTGTCGGAAGAAGCGGTGCTGGGCTTCGAATACGGTTACTCGACCGCCGAGCCGAACACGCTCGTGCTGTGGGAAGCGCAGTTCGGCGACTTCGTCAACGGTGCGCAGGTCGTGATCGACCAGTTCATCTCGTCGGGCGAAGTGAAGTGGGGTCGCGTGTCGGGTCTGACGATGCTGCTGCCGCACGGCTACGAAGGCCAGGGTCCGGAACACTCGTCGACGCGTATCGAGCGTTTCCTGCAGCTGTGTGCCGATCACAACATGCAGGTCGTTCAACCGACGACGCCGGCGCAGATTTTCCACCTGCTGCGTCGCCAGATGATCCGCCTGTTCCGCAAGCCGCTGATCGTCGCAACGCCGAAGTCGCTGCTGCGCCACAAGGAAGCCGTGTCGGACCTGTCGGAGCTCGCAAAGGGTTCGTTCCAGCCGGTGCTGGGCGAAACCGACGGCGGCATCGACGCGAAGAAGGTCAAGCGCGTGCTGGCATGCTCGGGCCGCGTGTATTACGACCTCGTCGCACATCGCCGCGAAGCGAAGGCGAACGACGTCGCGATCATCCGTATCGAGCAGCTGTATCCGTTCGCGCACAAGCAGTTCGAAGCCGAAATGAAGAAGTACGAGAACGCGACTGAAGTGGTCTGGGTGCAGGACGAGCCGCAGAACCAGGGCCCCTGGTTCTACGTCGAGCACCACCTGAAGGAAGGCATGAAGGAAGGGCAGAAGCTGGCATACAGCGGCCGTCCGGCTTCGGCCTCGCCGGCGGTTGGCTACTACGCGAAGCACTACGAGCAGCAGAAGGCCCTCATCGAAGGTGCTTTCGGCCGCCTGAAGAGCGCATCGATCGCGAAATAACCGACGGAAGCGAAACGGGAAGGTGCAGCGCGCTTTCCCGTCTCCTTTGGCCCGCCGGGCGCGCTGCGCGCCGCACCGGCCGAAGGAATCGCACGAACCTCGTCATTACCCAGATTAAGCATCCAGGAAAATCACATGGCTATCGTAGAAGTCAAAGTCCCCCAGCTTTCGGAGTCGGTTTCGGAAGCCACCATGCTGCAGTGGAAGAAGAAGCCGGGCGAAGCAGTCGCGCAGGACGAAATCCTGATCGAACTCGAGACCGACAAGGTCGTGCTCGAAGTGCCGGCACCGGCCGCGGGCGTGCTCGCGCAAGTGCTGCAGAACGACGGTGACACCGTCGTTGCCGATCAACTGATCGCTACGATCGATACGGAAGCGAAGGCAGGTGCAGCCGAAGCCGCGGCGGGCGCGGCCGAAGTCAAGCCGGCCGCAGCGCCTGCTGCAGCCGCACCGGCAGCACAGCCGGCCACCGCAACGGCATCGAGCTCGGCTACGGCATCGCCGGCCGCATCGAAGCTGCTGGCCGAGAAGGGCCTGTCGGCAGGCGACGTCGCAGGTTCGGGCCGCGACGGCCGCGTCACGAAGGGCGACGCGCTGGCAGCAGGCAGCGCACCGAAGGCCGCTCCGGCTGCCGCACCGGCAAAGGCCGCGGCGAAGCCGTCGCTGCCGGAAGTGAAGGTGCCGGCGTCGGCGACGACGTGGCTCAACGACCGTCCGGAACAGCGCGTGCCGATGTCGCGTCTGCGTGCGCGTATCGCCGAGCGTCTGCTCGAATCGCAGCAGACCAACGCGATCCTGACGACGTTCAACGAAGTCAACATGGCTCCGGTCATGGAGCTGCGCAACAAGTACAAGGACAAGTTCGAGAAGGAACACGGCGTGAAGCTCGGCTTCATGTCGTTCTTCGTGAAGGCCGCTGTCCACGCACTGAAGAAGTTCCCGCTCGTGAACGCGTCGATCGACGGTAACGATATCGTCTACCACGGCTACTTCGACATCGGTATCGCTGTCGGCTCGCCGCGTGGCCTGGTCGTGCCGATCCTGCGCAACGCGGATCAGCTGAGCCTCGCCGAGATCGAGAAGAAGATTGCCGAATTCGGCCAGAAGGCCAAGGACGGCAAGCTGTCGATCGAGGAAATGACGGGCGGTACGTTCTCGATCTCGAACGGCGGCGTGTTCGGCTCGATGCTGTCGACCCCGATCATCAACCCGCCGCAATCGGCAATCCTCGGCGTGCACGCGACGAAGGAGCGTCCGGTCGTTGAAAACGGCCAGATCGTGATCCGCCCGATCAACTACCTCGCGCTGTCGTACGACCACCGCATCATCGACGGCCGCGAAGCCGTGCTGTCGCTCGTCGCGATGAAGGATGCGCTGGAAGATCCGGCACGCCTGCTGCTCGACCTGTAAGCCGAGTCTCACTGCATCGACCCGTTCTGCACGTTCGCGCTCGCGCGCGAACGTGCAGGCGTACAAGTAGAAAGGATTGTCATGTCCAAGGAATTTGACGTCGTCGTGATCGGCGCCGGCCCCGGCGGCTACATCGCCGCGATTCGCGCCGCGCAGCTCGGCAAGACCGTTGCCTGTATCGAGAAGTGGAAGAACCCGGCCGGCGCGCTGAAGCTCGGCGGCACCTGCCTGAACGTCGGCTGCATCCCGTCGAAGGCGCTGCTCGCGTCGTCGGAAGAGTTCGAGAACGCGTCGCATCACCTGACCGACCACGGCATCACGGTCGACGGCGTGAAGATCGACGTCGCGAAGATGCTCGGCCGCAAGGACGCGATCGTCGAGAAGATGACGAGCGGGATCGAGTTCCTGTTCAAGAAGAACAAGATCACCTGGCTGAAGGGCCATGGCAAGTTCACCGGCAAGACCGACGCCGGCGTGCAGATCGAAGTGAGCGGCGAGGGTGAAACCGAAGTCGTCACCGCGAAGAACGTGATCATCGCGACGGGCTCGAAGGCGCGTCACCTGCCGGGCATCCCGGTCGACAACAAGATCGTGTCGGACAACGAAGGTGCGCTGACGTTCGACTCGGTGCCGAAGAAGCTCGCCGTGATCGGCGCAGGCGTGATCGGCCTCGAGCTCGGCTCGGTGTGGCGTCGCCTGGGTGCCGAAGTGACGGTGCTCGAAGCGCTGCCGGCATTCCTCGGCGCAGCCGACGAAGCGCTCGCGAAGGAAGCGGCCAAGCTGTTCAAGAAGCAGGGTCTCGACATCCATCTCGGCGTGAAGATCGGCGAAGTGAAGACGACCGACGACGGCGTGTCGATCGCTTACACGGACAAGGACGGCAACGCGCAGACGCTCGACGCCGACCGCCTGATCGTGTCGGTCGGCCGCGTGCCGAACACCGATAACCTCGGCCTCGAGGCAATCGGCCTGAAGGCGAACGAGCGCGGCTTCATCGACGTGGACGACCACTGCCGCACGGCGGTGCCGAACGTCTACGCGATCGGCGACGTGGTGCGCGGCCCGATGCTCGCGCACAAGGCGGAAGACGAAGGCGTGCTGGTCGCGGAAGTGATCGACGGCCAGAAGCCGCACATCGACTACAACTGCATTCCGTGGGTGATCTACACGTACCCGGAAATCGCATGGGTCGGCAAGACGGAGCAGCAGCTGAAGGCGGAAGGCCGCGAGATCAAGTCGGGCAAGTTCCCGTTCTCGATCAACGGCCGCGCGCTCGGCATGAACGCGCCGGACGGTTTCGTGAAGATGATCGCGGATGCGAAGACCGACGAACTGCTCGGCGTGCACGTGATCGGCGCGAACGCGTCGGACCTGATCGCGGAAGCCGTGGTGGCGATGGAATTCAAGGCGGCGTCGGAAGACATCGCCCGTATCTGCCATCCGCACCCGTCGATGTCGGAAGTGATGCGCGAAGCGGCGCTCGCCGTCGACAAGCGCTCGCTGAACAGCTGAGCGCGGTATAGCGCCGGCCGGCCATCGGCCGGCGCAGCCGTCTCATGACGAGGGCGGGCGGGGTTTCCCGTCCGCCTTCGTTTTTTCCGGTTTGCCCGATGAACGTCACCGAATACTACACGCGCGAGCTGACCACGCGCGGCTATCAGTCCGATCCCGCGCAGCGCGCGGCCGTCGATCGCCTGCAGCAATGTTTCGACGAGTGGGTCGAGTACAAGGCGCGCCGCTCGAACGCATTCAAGAAGCTCATCAATCATCCCGACCTCCCGCACGGCGTCTACATGTGGGGCGGCGTCGGTCGCGGCAAGAGCTTCCTGATGGACAGCTTCTACGCGGTCGTGCCTGTGCAGCGCAAGACGCGCCTGCATTTCCACGAATTCATGCGCGAGGTACACCGCGAGCTCGAGGAACTGAAAGGGCAGGCCGATCCGCTCGACGAACTCGCGCGGCGTATCGCGAAGCGCTACCGTCTGATCTGCTTCGACGAGTTCCACGTGTCGGACATTGCCGATGCGATGATCCTGTACCGTCTGCTCGACCGCCTGTTCAACAACGGCGTGCAGTTCGTGATGACGTCCAACTACGATCCTGACGACCTGTATCCGGACGGTCTGCATCGCGACCGCATGCTGCCGGCGATTGCGCTGATCAAGGACAAGCTCGACGTACTGAACGTCGACGCGGGCGTCGATTATCGCCAACGCACGCTCGCGCAGGTGAAGATGTATCACACGCCGCTCGGCGCGGACGCCGATCGCGAACTGCGCCATGCATTCGGCAAGCTCGCGGCGGTACCCGATGAAAGCCCGCTCCTGCATATCGAGAAGCGCGAGTTGAAGGCGCTGCGCAAGGCGGACGGCGTCGTGTGGTTCGATTTTGCGACGCTGTGCGGCGGCCCGCGCTCGCAGAACGACTATCTCGAACTCGCGAGCCGGTTCCACGCGATCGTGCTGTCCGAGGTGCCGCAGATGTCGCCGCGGATGGCGTCCGAAGCGCGCCGCTTCACGTGGCTGATCGACGTGCTGTACGACCACAAGGTCAAGCTGCTGATGTCCGCGGCGGTGCCGGCGGAGCAGTTGTACGTCGAAGGTCCGATGGCCAACGAGTTTGCGCGTACGGTCTCGCGCATCGTCGAGATGCAGTCGAAGGAGTATCTCGAAACACCGCGCCGCATCGTCGATACGTCGCTGACCTGAGTGCGATTTCCGGCAATTGGCGGTATTCAAACGTCAATTCCGGTCAAATTCAGGCGATCTCGGGGTATTTTCGGACTTGTCTTATATTCACGGTTGAGGTGAGCCGATATCGTTGTGCCATGGTTACCAAGGCTGGAGATGTCCATGACACCGTATCGCGATCTGACCGACCACGAGTGGCGCTGCATCGCGCCGCTTCTGCCCGAAATGCAGCCGCGCACCGAGTTGCGCGGCCGGCCGCTGGCCAATACCCGTGCCGTGATGAACGGCGTGCTCTGGGTCATCTACAGCGGCGCAACGTGGTCGGCGATGCCGCGCCGTTACCCTTCGTATCAGACGTGCCATCGGCGCTTCAAGGTCTGGCATGAGACGGGCACGCTGATGAGCGTGATGCGTGAACTCTACGGCGACTCGGGCGTGAACCTGTGCAACGAATTGTCGGTGCGGATGCGCAAGCATACGCAATCGAAGGCGGCGGAAGCGCGTAGCGGCGTGGTACCCGTGGGTCGCACACCGGGCAGTTATGCGCCGGATGCGATGAAGCACGCAGCCTGATGTCCGCTGTTTACTGCGTTGTTTGTGCCGACGCGCGCACCAAAAGAAAACCGGCCTGACGAATTCATCGTCAGGCCGGTTTTTTCATAAAGCCGCGCGTTTCAGCGCGCGCCGCGTTATTGTTGGCGAACCCAGGTCTGCGACCGGCCGAGCAGCGATACGCCGATATAGCCGCGCACGACGAGCTTCTGGCCGCCGTCTTCAAGCGTCATCTTGCACTTGTAGACCTTGCCGTTCTCCGGGTCGAGAATGTTGCCGCCGTCCCAGTGGTCGCCTTCCTTCTTCATCGCCTTGATGATCGTCATGCCCTTGATGAGCTGATCCTTGCGCTCGTCCGTGCAGGCGGTACAGCGGCGATCAGGCGTATCGTTCGCGCCGAGGCCCTTGACGACCTTGCCGGTCAGCGCACCGTCGCCGTCCTCGGCGATCTGCACGAGTGCCTTCGGCTGATGGGTGTTGTCGTCGATCGTCTGCCACATACCGATGGGGCTGTCTGCCTGTGCGAACGTGGGGGCGGCGCAAGCCAGCAGTGCGCCGGTGATGGCGATTGCACGCAACGGGCGGGTCAGTTGAATCATTGTCATCCTCCTTGTTTTGCATGTCGTGTTCGATTTGCCCGCACGACCGTCTGCATGGGGCGGGCATGTTGCGAGCTTCGCCAGAATACGTGAAACCGCGCGCCACGTTTGATAGAGGGGGCTCTAATCGAAACAGCCCGCATGGCGCGGGCTGTTTGGTGACCGATCAGTTGAGCTGATACGAGAATGCGGCGTTGATGCGCGGGCTGCGTGATGCGCTTTCGACGGGCGCGTCACCCACCGGCTTCGCGACGTTCAGGTCGAGGCTGTAGAAGCGGCTGTCCGTGAAACGCACACCGATGCCGACCGACGACATGCGGTTGGGCGACGGCGTGCCTGAATGCAGGTACACACGCGCCATGTCGTAGGCGATGTACGGCGTCACGGACTTCATATACGTCCAGCCCGGCGTGAAGCCGCGGTTGACCTCCAGCGACATCCCCCATCCCGAGTCGCCCGACGCTTCGCCCGGCTGATAGCCGAGCGCGTAGCGCGTCGAGCCGAACGAGATCTGCTCGGACGTCGGCAGTGAGTCAGGGCTGTATTGCCCGGTCAGCGAGACTGACGTGCCGATCCGGAACGGCAATTCGTTGGTTTGCGTGAAGGTCGCGCCGGTACGGACGAAGGTCAGCGACGTCGGGTCGGCGTATGTAATCCCCACACCGTTAACCACGCCAGTCTGCGATTTCGATGCACCGAGGATGTCGAATGCCTTGGCGACGTTGACGCTCAGTTTTCGCACCTGCTTCGGTTCGACGCTCGTGTAGTCGAGCTGCAATTGCATCACGCGGACCTGTGACCGGTTTTCGAGGGTATTGCCGTTGGTCTGGCTTTGGTAGCGGTCTTCGTTGTGTGCTGCATAACCCGATACAGTGCCGAGCAGGCTGCGCTGGTTGTTCAGCAGTATCGGATAGGATGCCGAAAGACCAAGCTTCTCGTTCTTGACGGTGCGTTCGACGGACGACGGCAGGCCCGGATTGTCAGTAGGCTTGCCGCGATAGGTGCTTGCATCGAGGCGCGTGATCAGGCCGCTGCTGCCGACGGGTACCGCGCCGCTGAACGCGAAGTAGGTCTGCTTGTCACGCCCCGGCGGCGCCAGTGCGGAGATGCTCAGCTGCTCGCCGAACTTCGTGAGGCCGTTTTCGGTCGCGGTGATGAGGCCCTGTACGCCCGGGTGGTTGAAATCGATACCGGTGCTGACGTTGAATGCCTTGCGGTCGACGGCAAGTTCGAGCGTCGTGGCGCCGTCGGTGGTTTGCGGCGGTGGTACGTTCGCCTTCACCGTGAGGCCGGGCAAGAGGCCGAACGTGTTCACGTAGCGCTCGAACGTTGCGCGGCGCAGCGGGCGATCGTCGGTGATATGCGCTGCGATCGCGCGAATCTTCGATTCCATTGCCCCGGGCTTGCCGGTGACCTTGACGTCCGACACATAGCCTTCAACAACCGTGATGCGCACGACACCGTTCTCGAACGTCTGCGCGGGAACAAACGCGAACGACAGCGCGTAACCGCGTTCCTGGTAAAGCTTCGTCACGCCGTTGGCGGTTTCGATCAGATCGCCGATCGTGATGTCCTTGCCGACGAGGGGGGTGAAGCGACGCGAGATTTCCTCGAACGGTACCGACTTTACGCCTTCGACCTGGAATGTCGTCGGTGTCAGGTGGCGCGACAGCAACTCCTGCAGTTGCGGCGCCTGGGGCGCGACCTGCACGGTTACGTTCGGGCCGGTTTTCGGCGCGTTGATCTGGGGCAGGGAGTCGAGCGGGTTACCGCCGACGCGCGTTTGTGCCTGTGCCGTGCTGGCTGCCGCGATGGCGGCGAGCAGCATCATCCATCTGTCGAGTCTGGATTTCATTGTTCTTCCTCGTAGGCCTTGCTTTTCGTCTTCTTTGTAATGCCGGCGCGCGACACCAGGGTGCCGCGCGCCGCGTGCCGCAATGCCGGTTGTGTTTGTACGGTCGTACCATCCGCTCCGGCTGCGAAGGTGCGACCGTCCTCCTTACTTGCCAACGCTACCCAGCGTACCCAGCAACCCCGTTACCGGTGCCAGCTGGCCCGTCGAGCCGCCGCCCGACGTTGTCGTTCCCGTGACGCTGCCGACCAGCGACGTGACCGGCGCGAGCGGGCTCGCTCCCCCGGATCCCGCTGCGCCGCCAACTGCTCCGGTGACAGTATTCAGCAAACCGGTGACAGGCGCGAGAGGGTTTGCACTGCCTGCGCCACCCGCTGCGCCGCCGAGCGTGCCCGTCACCGTCGACACGAGATTCGTGACGGGGGCGAGCGGGCCGCCGCTACCGCCCGCCGCACCGCTCAGTGCGCCGGTAACGGTGGAGACGAGGCCCGTGACGGGCGCGAGCGGGCTGCTGCCCGAACCGCCGGTCGCGCCGCCGAGTGCACCCGTGAGCGAGCCGAGCGGCGTCGAGCCGAGACCCGACAGCAGGCCGCCGAGCGGATTCGTCGAGCCGGAACCCGACGACGTGCCGTTCTGCACGGTCGCCGTCGAGCCGCCGACGAGGCTCGTGATCAGGCCGGGGATCGGCGCCGCGCCGTTCGGGCCGTTCGGGTTGACGAGGCCGCCCGCGTTGGTCACGGTGTTGCCGACCGCCGTCACGAGCTGACCGACGTCGCCGACGAGCGGCTGGCTCGATGTGCCGCCAACCTGCTTGCCGGCCGAACTGATCGCGCCGCCGACCTGGCCGAGCAGACCCGAGACGGGTTGGCCGAGGCCGGTCGTCGTGCCGACCTGTTGCGTGACCTGGCCCGCGGTGATCACGAGCGGCGTGATCGCCGAGCTGAGCGGCTGCGTCACTTGCTGCACGGCGCCCGACGACAGCGTCGAGCCGATCGTCGTGCCGGCAGCCGTCAGGCCATTGGCCACCGTGTCGAGCACGGTGCCGACCGGGGTCGTGACGGGCGCGAGCGGCGCGAGTTGCCCCGTGCCGAGCGCCTTGACCGTCGAGCTCAGGCCGGACACCGTGTTGCTCGTCGCGCCGACCACGTTGCCGAGGCCAGCGACGGTCGTGCCGACCGGATCCTTAGTCGTACCGATCTGTCCCAGCCCGTTGCTCACGGCATCGGCAGCTGCGCCGACGATCGTGCCCGTGCTGGAGAGCGTGCTGCCGACGCCCTTCGTCACACCGTCGCCGAGGCCGGGCACGGTGATGTTGCCGACCGTGCTGCCGAGGTCGGTGGCCGTCTGGCCAACCGTGCTGACGACGCCCTTGGTGCCGGTGGACGTGCCGCTGGTGCCGCTCGTGCTCGGTGTACCGCTCGTGCTGCTGGGGTTGTTGTTGCTGCTGGTCGGCGGCGAACTCACGCCGCCGCCGCCGCAGGCGGCCAGCAGGCAGGCTGCGGCGAAGGCCGTGAGGGGCACGCGCCACTGGTGCAGGGCGGCTGTCGTGAGAGAACGTTGCTGGGACATGATTGACTCCTCGCTGTCTTATCGATTGATGGATGTTGGTTTACTTGCCGTGCGTGCCACCGAGCAGGCCGCCGATCAGCGACGTGACCGGTGCGAGCGGATTCGACGCCGAGCCCGAGTTCGTGACGGCGCCCGTGCCGCCGGTCAATGCCGGGGCACCGACCGCGCTCGTTACCGTGGACACGACGTTCGTCACCGGGGCGAGCGGGCTGCTGCCGCCGGCGCCGCCTGTTGCGCCGCCGAGGGCGCCCGTGACCGTCGAGACGAGACCGGTGACCGGTGCGAGCGGGCCACCGCTGCCACCTGTTGCGCCGCCGAGTGCGCCCGTGACCGTCGAGACGAGACCGGTGACCGGTGCGAGCGGGCCACCGCTGCCACCTGTTGCGCCGCCGAGTGCACCGGTGACCGTCGAGACGAGGCCGGTGACCGGGGCGAGCGGGCCGCCGCTGCCGCCTGCTGCGCCGCCGAGTGCGCCGGTGACCGTCGAGACGAGACCGGTGACCGGGGCGAGCGGGCCGCCGCTGCCACCCGTTGCACCGCCGAGTGCGCCCGTGACCGTCGAGACGAGACCGGTGACCGGGGCGAGCGGGCCGCTGCCGCCGCCCGTTGCGCCGCCGAGTGCGCCGGTCACCGTCGAAACGAGACCGGTGACCGGGGCAAGCGGGCCGCTGCCGCCACCCGTTGCGCCGCCGAGTGCGCCGGTGACCGTCGAGACGAGGCCGGTGAGCGGCGCGAGCGGGTTGGTTACGCCGCCGGTGCCGCCCGTGAGCAGGCCGCCGACGGCCTTCACGGTGTTGCCCGTCGACGAGACCGTGTTGCCAAGACCGGTCGTGACGGGATTGCCGCCCGTCGACGCGAGCAGGGCGCCGGCCTGGTTCAGGCCGTTGCCGACCGTGCCGAGCAGCGTGTTGACGGGCGCGCCGAGGCCGGTTGCCGTGCCGATCGTCTGGGTCGTCTGGCCGACCATCGTCGTGATCGGCGTGATGGCCGAGCTGACCGTCTGCGTGACCTGCTGGATCGGGCCGGTCGACAGTGCGTTGGTGAGGGTGTTGCCGCCGTTCGAGACGGCACCGCCGAGCGTCGACACGAGGCCGCCGACGGCGCCCGTGACCGGTGCGAGCGGCGAGAGCGGGCCGCTGCCGAGGCTCGAGACCAGGGTCCCCGTTTGCGTGACTGCGCTGCCGAGCTGGTTGACCACGCCACCCGTGCTGGCGAGCGTGGTGCCGACCGGATCCTTCGTCGCGCCGAGCTGGCCGAGACCGTTGCCGAGGCCATTGCCGAGTGCGGTCACTGCGCCGCCGACGCTTTGCACGATGCCGCCCGCGGCTTGTGTGGTGGCCGGGTTGACGCCCGGCAGCGTCTGGCTGCCGATGACGGAACCGAGGCCCGACACGGTTCCGCCGACACCCGTCAAGATGTTGCTGCTGCTTGCGAGGACAGTTCCCACTGGGTTCGACGACACGCCCGACGTGCCGGAAGTACCGGACGTGCCGCTCGTGCCCGACGTACCGCTGGTACCGGAGGTCCCGCTTGTGCCGGACGTACCGCTCGTACCCGAGGTGCCGCTGGTGCCGCTCGTACCCGAAGTTCCGCTCGTGCCCGACGTGCCCGATGTGCCGCTCGTGCCGGACGTGGAGATCGTATCGCCGCCGCCCGAGCTCGAGCCGCCGCCAAGACCCTGGCTGATGGAACCCGAGCCGCCGCACGCGGAGAGGGAAAGCATGGCTGCAACGGTGGCCGCGATCAGAGTCGTCCGGAACACGCCATGAGGGATAACCTTAATGTCCATTTTGTCCTCGCATTAAAATGTGTTGTGAACTGCGTTGTGTTGAGTGGTGCGAGGACTACTCTGCAACTGTCGTGCCATTTCGATGCCCGACGGTTCGGCAACAGGTTTTAAACGGGGCAATTCCTTGTCGGAAAAGGAAGTTACGGGAATTGAAAGATTGTTGAATCTGTTTAAGTGCAGACGAATGAGAACGATTTCGATCGTTTCGTAACGTAACGTCACAACATTGGCGTTACGCGTGCGACGTAACGTGGGTGGCCGCGCAGGCTTGGTGGACGAGGCAACTGTTTTACAGGTGGATTAGGTGTGCACATCTAACCTATCGTAAATCCTATGTGTAAGTCGTACCGAAACGCCGTACAAATACGCTGTGCTCACGGTCATTTTTTTCGATCCAAGTCGTTAAAAGAGGTTGGAACTTAAATAGGATCGGATATAGAATCCGGAGCAGATGTAAGGAAATGTACGGTTCGGTACACAACGTTCGAGGAGGGTTGCTATCGCGAATGTTAACTTGCATCAAATGGTGAGCCATGCCCCTCGGGGCAATCTATAAAGAAAGTGCACCTGGTTGTCGTTACAGCAGATGTGGCGAACAGCGCGGGGCAACCGGCCGGATATGCGGGGATGTATACGTATAAAAGGCCAAAGAACGTAAATACAGGCACGAGGAATAAAATGAAAGCACTCATCAAGCGCTTCCTTAAGGAAGAAGACGGGGTTACCGCGATCGAGTATGGTCTGATTGCGGGTCTGATTGCTGTTGCCATCATTGCAGGCGCCTCATCGGTGGGAACCAATCTCAGCAGCACCTTCTCGAAAATCGGAACCTGCGTCTCGACGCCGAGCGCCACATGCTGGTCGGCGGCGGCTGCCGCTTCTAGCTGATAAGAAAAAACTGCCGGTTCCGAATATCGTCTGGCGGCTTTGCAGCGGGCGGATTATTGACGTAATTCGCCCGCTGTCCTGGTCGCGGTAGGTAGCGACGTGATGGCTCGTCTTTTCTTCATCGGAGTATTCCTGGGCTGGGCGGCGTTCGTCGCGTCTAGCGATATCCGCTTTCGGCGTATTCGAAACTCGCTTGTCGTCGCGGGGTTGGTCGGTGCCTTGGTGGCTGCGGCCCTCGATCGAAATTCATTCGGAATATCGCTCACCCAATCTCTGGTCGGTGCGGCTGTGGGGCTGCTTTGTTTTATTCCCTTGTTCGCATTGCGTGTGATGGGTGCAGCCGACGTCAAGATTTTTGCCGTTCTGGGTGCATGGTGCGGTGCGCCGGCGCTGTTGTGGCTCTGGATCGTCGCGAGCCTCGCCGCAGCCCTCCACGCGCTCTGGGTGATGCTTCTGTCGCGGACGTCGGTCTTCGCACTGTACAAACGCGCGACGCCCACGATGACGCTCGGTGGCCGCCGAGCGACGCCATATGCGGCGTTTCTTGTGATACCCGCGGCTGCGTGGCTTCTGCATCTTGTGTATGTGAGGGGAATGTGATGGCTAGGGGGACGCAAGCGCGCCAGCCGTCCGCATGGCGACGGCAACGGGGAGTGGCGGCGGTCGAGTTCGCTGTCGTGTTTCCTTTGTTCTTCCTGATCTTCTACGCGATCGTCACGTTCGGGATGGTTTTCATCATCCAGCAAAGCCTGACATTCGCGGCATCCGAAGGTGCGCGTGCCGCATTGAACTACGCGTCTGCGCCATGCGACCGGCTGCAGGTCAATGCGCGGAACGCCGTTGCGCAAGCATTGGCCGGCACGCCGTGGTCGAACAATGTCAGTTTCGCCGCGCAGGTCTCCACGTCGGTGCCAACGCCCACATCGACGCCCGGCGTGACCTGCGGCACGACATTTACGTCGACGTCCACGTCGGCCTTCAATGTGATGGTGACGATGACCTATTCATACGCGGCGAATCCGCTGATTCCGTGGATATTCCTGTTCAATGCGCCGCAGTTGCAGAGTAGCGCGACCGTACAGGTTCAGCCCAGCATGCTTTGAAACTGAAAGTAGTCACCCGATCGTTGCACGCTCCAGAACCCGATTCCGGCATTCCCATATCAACATGGCCAACAATCTGACAAAAATCATCGCGGGGTTGCTGATTGCGATCGCTGTTCTTCTCGGCATCTACGCATGGTTGCTCGGGCGCAGTCCCTCGGGCCCCGTCCCTGTACAACAGACCGTCGCTGCGAACCCGGTGCAGGTGGTCGTTGCGACGCGCATGCTGCCGGTCGGTCAGCCGATTCCCGCCGATGCATTGAAGATTCAGCCGGCCGCACCGGTGCCAACAGGTGCGTTTGCCGATCCGGCGGTACTGGTCGGCCGCGTTCCGGCGAGGGACATCCCGGCGTCGGCGCCGGTCGTGGCGGACGCATTGGTGTCGGGGCTCGCCGAGGATGTTCAGCCGGGCGAACGAGCGATTGCGGTTCGCGTCGACGAGACCAACGCGGTCGGCAACCGTCTGCGACCCGGCAACTTCGTCGACATATTCGTGAACCTGAAGCGTGAAGCCGGCGGCGGGATGCTTGACGGCGAAGTTTCGCAGACGCAAGCGAGGCTCCTGATGTCGAAGGTTCGCGTACTGTCGTTCGGAGATGCGACTGCGGAGCGCGACAGCGGCAGCAACACGAACGGTAATAACGGCCAGCCGAGCAACACGCGCATCGCGGTACTCGCGGTGCCGACCGCGCAGGTCGATGCACTGACACTCGGCGAGGCGAGCGGGCGGCTGACGCTCGCGTTGCGCAATCCGCGCGACGACGAGCTTGCGATGCAGACGGTGGCGGTGCGCACCGACAACAAGCTGTCGCCGTCGGCACTTGCCGCGGCAGGCGTGTCGCTGCAACAGCTGTCCGGCACGCCGAGGATCGCAGCGGCCAGCACGAACATACCGCCGTTGCCGTCGCGCCTGCCGCCGGTGGCACGGCCAGGCGGCAGCGGTGGCGGGGGCAGCATCGAGGTGATCCGGGGCGGCCGGTCGGAAACGGTTGCGTATTGAACAACATCGATGGCCATCGATATCAGCGACGACAAGTAAAGGCCGTGCGACGGTCCAACAAACAATGAAAAACACACTGATTGCATTCGCGATTGCTCTCTGGGCCCTGACATTCGCCTCCTTTGCAAGCGCGAGCGGCACGATCGAGCTGGCGGTGGGGGCGCAGCGGCAGATTTCCGCCGGCCGCGCGCTGCAGCGGGTCGCCGTCGGCGATCCGGCGATCGCCGATGTGCTGATCATGAAGGGCAGCCGGTCCGGTTCGGTGCTGCTGACTGCGAAAGCGCCGGGGGTGACGAACGTGATGTTGTGGGAGCGCGGTAAAGACGAGCCGACGGTCTGGAGCGTCGAAGTCGTCGACGCGGCTGCGCAAGCGGTACTCGACGGTTCGACACCGCAGGTGAAAGCGTATGGCGGGACGTCGGTGCTGCGGGGAACGTCGGCGTCGCTCGATGCGCACGAGCGGGCCACGGCAGTTGCCAAAAACATGAGTCCCAAGGGTATGGTGATCGATCGCTCGACGCTGGCCGGCAAGAACGTGGTGCAGGTCGACGTGAGGGTGGTGGAATTCAGCCGCTCGGTGCTCAAGCAAGTGGGCTTCAACTTCTTTAAGCAGAGCAACGGCTTTTCGTTCGGCTCGTTCTCGCCGGGTGGCGTGCAATCGTACAACGGCGGGTCTGGGCCGGGCACGGGTGGGTATATTCCGACGCTCGGTGCACCGGTTGCCTCTGCGTTCAATCTGGTTGTGAATGCTGCGGGGCGTGGCATCTTCGCCGACCTGTCGTTGCTTGAGGCGAACAACATGGCGCGCGTGCTCGCCGAGCCGACGCTCGTCGCGCTGTCCGGCCAGAGCGCCAGCTTTCTCGCAGGCGGCGAGATTCCGGTGCCGTCGCCGCAGGGGCTTGGGTCGACCGCGATCCAGTGGAAGCAATATGGCGTCGGGCTGTCGCTTACCCCGACGGTGCTCGGTCCGAACCGGATCGCGCTGAAGGTCGCACCGGAATCGAGTCAGCTCGATTTCGTGAACAGCGTGACGATCAGCGGCGTTGCCGTGCCGGGTATCACGACGCGCCGCGCCGATACGACGGTCGAACTCGGCGATGGCGAGAGCTTCGTGATCGGCGGTCTGATCGACCGCCAGACGATGTCGAATGTGAACAAGGTACCGCTGCTTGGCGACCTGCCGATCATCGGCACGTTCTTCAAGAACCTGAACTACCAGCAGAACGACAAGGAGTTGCTGATCATCGTGACCCCGCATCTCGTCGCACCGATTGCGAAGGGGGCAGTACTGCCGGCGACACCCGGCGAGTTGTCCGAGCAACGTGACGGGCCGGTCTGGCGATCCTATCTGGGCGGTGCGGTGTCGCCGGATGCCGCCCCGGGTTTCTCGAAATGAATGTGAAGCATTGCGCGTTGCGGCACATCGCCACGCCTTGCGTAATCGGGGGTGTTCGACATGAATGCACGAACTCAATCATTGTGTGAACCCGCCGTGACCGACTACTTCGTTTGCGCATCGACAAAGGAAGCGCATGTGCGCTGGCTGGCCGATACGCTGGTGTCGGCCGGGGCGGTCGAGGCTGCGTCGCTGGAGCCGGGTGGGCTTGCGCAACGCATCACGGGACTCAATCCCGCGCTGGTGTTCATCGATTTCTCCGAACGCAGCGACCTGGCGAGCGTTGCCGCCGCCACGGTACGCGCTGCGTATCCGGGGTTGCCAATCGTTGCGCTCGGCTCGCTTGCCCAGCCGGAGAGCACACTAGCCGCACTGCGTGCGGGCGTGCGCGATTTCATCGACGTATCGGCCCCGGCCGAGGATGCACTGCGGACGACGCGTGGTTTGCTGTCCCACGTCAGCGAGCCGACGAGCCGTCATGGGAAGGTCGTCGCGCTGCTCGGCGCGCGTGCCGGCATGGGCGTCAGCACGCTTGCCGCGAATCTCGCGGTCTGGCTGCAGAAGCGGGCACTCGGCCCGGGGGCGGCGGGCAGTCCGGACGGCGGCGCGCCGGCCGGCCGCCAAACCGCGCTGATCGATCTGGGGTTACCGGCCGGTGACGGCGCGCTGTTTTTGAACACGCGCTGCGAATTCCATTTCATCGACGCCGTGCAGAACCTGCGCCGCATCGATCGCACGTTCGTGAACACCGCGCTCACGCGGCACCAGAGCGGCGTCGCGCTGACGACTTTGCCGCCGGACCTCGGTGCATTGCGTGACGTGTCCTATGCGTCATGCATCGGTTTGCTGAACCGGTTTCGCGCGTTCTTCGACCAGCAGGTCGTCGACCTCGGCGGGTTCTCGAATCGCGAATTCGTCACGCAGATCGCCGCATCGGCCGACGAGGCATGGCTTGTATGCGATCAGGGCGTCGCATCGATCGTGTCGGCGGCAGATTTGCTCACCGGGCTGCGCGATGCGGGCGTCGATACCGACCGTGTCAAGCTCGTGGTCAATCAGTACGATCCCGCGCTGGATCTGATGCCCGGGCAGATCGCCGAGCGTCTCGGCTTGTCGCTGGTCGGCACCTTGCCCGCACGTCGCGTCGCGATCGGCCATGCCGCGAACCAGGGACGGCTCATCGTCGATGCAGCAGAGCGCGATCCTTATGTGCGTGCACTCGAAACCCTCGCCGCGAGGCTGCCCGGTGTATCGGGCATGGCGGGCGCGTCGCGCGCCGCGCCGGGCTTGTCCGCGCTCAAGCGTTTCATTCAACCCTCGTCCAGGCGGTCGTAACCGATGGCACACGACATTCAATTTGCCGACGGCGCAGCGCCGTTTTCGCAGACGCAGCAATTCCACGACATCAAGAATGCTGCGCACGAGCATTTGCTGACGCGTATCGAGGAACTGGGAGCCGAGTTCGGTCGATGGTCCCGCCAGGCGATCAATCAGTTCGTCGATCTCGAGATTGACAGCTTCGTGCGCCTGCGCCGCATTCCGCTCAACGAGAACGAGGTGCGTGCGATCGCCGAAGCGCTGACGAAGGAACTCGCGGGCTTCGGGCCGATCGAGGATCTGCTCGCGGACCCGGCGGTCGAGGACATCCTGGTCAACGGCTACAACGACGTGTACGTGTCGCGTCACGGGATCCTCGCGAAGCTTCCGGTGCGTTTCACCGACAACGCGCATTTGCTACGCATCGTGCGACGGATTCTCGCGCCGATCGGACGTCGTCTCGACGAGTCGAACCCGATGGTCGATGCGCGGCTGCCGGACGGCGGGCGCGTGAATGTCGTGATCGAGCCGCTTTCGATCGATGGCCCGATCGTGTCGATCCGGAAATTCCGCAAAGATCCGCTCAAGCCCTCGGACCTGCTCGGTAACGGCACGTATAACCAAGAGATCGGCGCGCTGCTCGAGGCAGCGGTCGAGGCGCGCTGCAACATTCTCGTGTCGGGCGGCACGAGTTCCGGAAAGACGTCGCTGCTTAACGCGCTCGCGTTCCACATTCCAGAGGCCGAACGTGTCGTAACGATCGAGGATACGGCCGAACTGTCGCTGAATCACCCTCATGTCGTGCGGCTCGAAAGTCGCCCGGGCGGGTTCGATGGTACCGGCGTCGTGACGATTCGTGACCTGTTGCGCAACACGTTGCGGATGCGTCCGGACCGGATCATCGTCGGCGAAGTGCGCGGCGGCGAAGTGCTCGAAATGCTGCAGGCCATGAACACGGGCCACGACGGCTCGATGGGCACCGTGCACGCGAGCTCGCCGCGCGAGTGCCTGTACCGTCTCGAGATGCTTGCCGGTTTCGCTGGTTTCCAGGGAACCGAGTCGAGCCTGCGTCGCCAGATTGCAAACGCGATCGACTTCATTGTGCAGATCGGGCGACTGTCGAATGGACGCCGCCGGATTCTGTCGATCACCGAGGTGACCGGGCTGTCCGACAACATCATCGCGACGCAGGAACTGTATCGCTATGAAGCACGCGTGACGCCGGAGGGGGAGGAGGTCGATCACTGGGAGTCGCTGGGTATCCATCCGCACTCGCCGAAGCTCGCGCGGTTCCGTCAGGCGTTGACGAACAGCGGACTGGGAGGCGGGTTCGGCGGCGGCGGTTTTGGTCGCGGCGGGGGCTTCAATGTTTAGCGCGACGGTCTGGATGCTCGCGGTCGCGATGCTGTGCGTGGCGTCGGCGCTGATGCTGTGGCGGCATGCGGAAACCCGGCGCGTGCGCACCGATGCGAAGCGCTTCATTGACAGCCGGCTTGAACCCGGAGCACGCGCGGCGTCGCCGTCCGCAAGGCCGGCGGTATCCGCCGCGCCTCGGACTGTAGTGTCGTCCAGTGGCGTGCGCAATGCGGTATCTCGTGCTTTCTGGGCACACTGGTATGCGGTTGCGAAGGAATATCTGATCAACCTCGTGAACCGCGCCGGGATCGAAGGCGCGCGCGGCAAGGCGATCATTGCGCTGGCCGTGCTTGTCGCGATTGCGTCGATCGCGGGTAACCGCGGCGGCGCGCTCGCGTGTTTCGCTGCGCTGGTCTGCGGGAGCGCGATTTTTTGCATCTGGCTCACGTCGCGTATCCAGCGGCGGCGACTGAAGATCGTCCGGCAGATCCCGTCGTTTCTTGACGGGATCGTGCGGCTGGTGACGCTCGGCAACAGCGTGCCGGCCGCATTTCAGGCAGCTTTGCTGACGACTGAGGAGCCGCTGCGAGGGTGTCTCGATCACGTGTCCCGGATGTTGCGCACGGGTGTCGAAATCGATCGAGCGATGCTCCATATCGCGAAGATCTACCGGGCACAGGAATTCGAGCTGCTCGGGTCGGTGCTGCGGCTGTCGGTCAAGTATGGTGGTCGCGCGGACGTGATGCTCGAACGCATGGCCGTGTTCATGCGAGACCTCGAGCAGGCGGAGCGCGAGCTGACGGCCATGTCGGCCGAGACACGACTATCGGCGTTCGTGCTCGTGATGCTGCCGATCGCGATCGGCAGTTTTGTCGTGATGACCAATCCGAAATATCTGGAAGGAATGTGGATCGATCCGCGCGGACAAATGCTCCTTATCGTCGCGTTCCTGATGCAGGTTGCGGGGAGCGTGTGGTTGTATCGGATGGCTCGACTCAGGTGATGCGATGACGGCAACTCAGATCGGATCGGTTGCTCTGGCGCTTGGTGCGCTAGGCGTGCTGCTGTTTGGAATGATCGCGTTGCTGCGTGCGAGCGCCACGTCGCGTGCTGAACGTGCGCTGGCCGAGGCGCTCGACCAGCGCATGGCAGCGCTCGAGGCGGCCAAGAAACGGGCCGCGGCGGAGAGTGCGGCAGAAGTGACACGGGTTGCGCCCGGCCGTCAGCGCATCGAGCGCATGCTTACGCGATTGTCGGCGGCGGGGATGCGACTGCTCGATACCGGATTCGGCAAGCACATTGTCGCGGAAGAGGATCGCCGCATTCTTGAGCAATGCGGCTATGTCGACACGCGCACGCGCGGACTGTTCCTGAGCGCACGGATCGCTTGCGGGATCGGGTTGCCGCTTCTGTTCGCGGTATTCGCCAGCGGACGAATGAAGGGCGGATACTGGATGATCGGGATGTTCGCTGCATTCGCGCTCGGCTTCATGCTGCCGAAGCTATACGTGCAGCGGCGTGCCGCCGCTCGTCGCCAGAGCGTCGTCGATGAACTGCCGCTGTTCGTCGACATGTTGCGCTTGTTGCAGGGCGTCGGGCTGTCGCTGGATCAGAGCCTGCAGGTTGTGACCAACGACTTCCGAGGGATGATGCCGGTGCTGTCGTCGGAGGTCGGAATCGCGCAGCGTCAGTTCGCAGCGGGCCGCACGCGCGATCAGTCGATGCAGAGGTTGTCGGGCGGCTTCGACAACGAGGACTTGCGCGCGATTACCCGATTAATGGTGCAGGTCGACAAGCACGGTGGCGCGGTACAGGAGCCGCTCAAGCAGTTCGGCGACCGTCTGCGGGAGACGCGCCGCGCGATGCTTCGCGAACGGATCGGCCGACTGACCGTGAAGATGACAGGCGTCATGGTCCTGACGCTGCTACCCGCGCTGCTGATCGTGACGGCGGGACCCGGGTTGCTGGCAGTGACGCATGCGTTGTCGGCGCATCATTGATGGGTGGAAGGGAAGACGATGAAGCGGATCACCAGGATGGCCAGGTACGCAGGTGTGGCGGCAGCGGTGCTGCTTGGCGCTTGCGCGACCAAGGAAAGTGGGTATGGCGTTGGGGCGCAGACTGAACGCGCGGCGCTGATTCAGGCTGCCGATCAGAAACAGGCGGTGCCGGATACGCCCGCGATGTATCTCGGCCTGATTCAGCGGATGCAGGCACAGGGTCTCTATTATGCGTCGCTCGCGCACATCGACGCTTACGATAAGGCGTACGGCGTGTCGCCCGACACGATCCTGCTGCGCGCGGACGCGTTGAGAATGACCGACCAGCCGGCTGCAGGTGCAGCGGCCTATACGCAACTGCTGAAGACGCCGCTTTCCGCTCGCGGATATCGGGGCCTTGGGTTGATCGCCGGTGCGGCAGGCGATTTCGGTCAGGCGGTACAGGCACTGACACAGGCGTCCGAGCTCGCGCCGACCGATGCGTCGCTGCTGTCCGATCTCGCCTATGCGAAATTGCGTAGCGGCGATGTGGTCGGCGCGCGGGTGCCGCTGATGAAGGCGGCGGAACTGGATCAACGCAATCCGAAGATCGTCAGCAATCTCGTGCTGTATTTGCTCGCCGCCGGGCGCACGCAGGACGCGCAGCGGTTGATGAACCAGCAGCATTTACCGCCGGATATCCGCAAGGACATCGTCGGCGATGCCGCAAGAATTGCGGCCGCTGCACGGGCGCAGCAGCGTGCGGTCGCGACGCCGCCGGTGGTGTCGCGCCGTGCGGCGACTGTGCCGATCACGCCGATGGCAAACAATTTCGGCTATGACCAGACCGTGCCGTTGCTGCAACGGTTTGCACAATAAACAGTCAGGTGGGGAACAACATGAATAACAACCATCATCGAGCCACGCGCGCGGGGCGGATCGCGCTGTTGGGCGCGATCATTTGCATGGCAATGAGCACCGCAGCCGTACATGCGCAACAGGTCGCGGCGCCAGCCGCATCCGACGTCGACCGCTCGACCAAGGAATGGCTTTCGATGCAGCGAGACAACCGCGCGGCGGCACCGGTGCAGCCGATGCTCGGCGATGTCGCGTCGCTCGTTTATCAACGCTATCTCGATTCGTTCAAGAACAAGATTCCGCAGTCGATGAGCACGCTTGGCAGTTCGTCCGGCGGCATGTCGGGTAGCGGGCAGAGTGCGCAGTAAGCGAGATGACGATGCGGGCAGATCAAGCACATGGGGCTCGGTGGCGCGGCGCTCGCTGGCCGGGCAAACAACGTCAACGCGGCTCCATATTGGTCATGGCAGCGATCTGGCTCACGATCGCGATCATCGTGCTCGGGGTGATCGACATCGCGAATCTGTATTTGCAAAAGCGGGATCTGCAACGAATCGTTGACCTGGCTGCATTGGCGGCAGTGCAGCCGATGACGAGCGATCCAAGCGGCTGCCTGAACGATGCAAAAAACAATGTGACGGCGAGTGCGAACATCAACGACAAGGGTTATGCGTTCACGCTGATCAGTGCGACGGCGACGGCAAATCCTTCCACGGGAAACGATCAGATTGCCGTCAACTGCGGGAGTTGGGATTCGTCGACTGCCTATGTGACGCCCGCGTCGACTGCGGCGAATGCGGCGCAGGTGACGGCGTACCGGCAGGTGAACTACTACTTCCTGGGGCTGCTGAACCAGTTGAGCGGGCGGCAGGCGATTGTCTCCGCTACGGCTACCGCACGCGCGGCGGCGATCGACACGTTTAGCGTGGGTTCGACGCTTGCGAGCCTGAATTCCTCTACGTCCGCGATACTCGATCCGCTACTCACGGGGTTGCTGGGTGCCTCGGCCAACGTCAACGTCGGTCTGGCCAATTACCAAGCCTTGGCCGGAGCGAATGTCACGCTGGGGCAGTTGGCGAATGTCGCAACGCAACTCGGCACGGCGGGCATGTCGAGTCCAGCCAGCGTCGGGAAGTTGCTCGGCCTCAACCTGACCGTCTCGGATATCCTGAATCTCGCCGCCACGGCGGTGGGCAGCAATACCACGGTGGGCACGGTGCTCACCGCGCTAAGCCATAGCGTCGGCGCCAACGTCAATCTCAACAAGATCTCGCTTGGGAGCCTCCTCCAATACTCGGGCAGCAATGCGGAGGCGGCGGCGAACGCGAGCATCAATGTGCTGCAGTTGTTGCTCACGACGGCTCAGATCGGTGCATATAACAGCGCGCTGACGCTGTCGGTCGGTCAAGCAAGCTGCCCCGGCAGTGCGTTTTGTCCGCTCATTTCGGCGGTGTCGACGCTGGTTCGAGTCAATAGTCTGCAATTGCAGGTGCTGGCGCCGCCGTCGATCGGAATTGGCGAAGCCGGACAAGTGAACGGAATATGGCGCACGCAGGCCTCGCAAGCGGAGATCGGGCTCTACGTCGATGTGCAGGTGCTGTCGGATCCGCCCCCGCTGGGCATTCCCGGCCTGTTGACGCTTCAGCTTTCGGGACCGCATTTGCCGCTCTACGTCATTCTGGGCGGCCCGGGTCGCGCCTGGTTGGCCAATACGAGTTGCAAATCGACCCCGGCCTCGAGCACCGCGACGTTTGGCGTATTGCCGGGCGTCGCGATGATTTGCGCCGGACAAAATACTGGGGGAACGCTGAACCTCAATTCCCCGAGCTGTGCGTCCAGCACCGGCACGATTCCCGTGGCAAAGCTGTCGGGAGCAGGGCTACTCGGGAATTTTTCGCTTCTTCAACTCAGCCTATCGTTGTCGAACCCCGTCGCGTACGTTGGGAGTAGCACCAGCACGCCTATCTACAGCGGTCCGCCATTGCCTTCGACCCCAGGCGCGCTGAGCGCCAGCCTGCCGTTGTCGGGGACGGGCGTCTTGTATCAGAACAATTCGCAATACTCGTTTTGCAACACCAAGCCGAGTAACGGTGCATGCACGTCGTCCGCATGGTCTCCGGGACCCAATTGGACCACATCGTCGACGGCGACCAACTCGCTCAACGTGCAGCTGGCCAATCTCTTGGGAGGAACGTCGATCCAGCTCAACGTCGCCGGACTGGATCTATCGATCTTGACCCAGATTCTTCAGCCGCTCACGGGGCAGCTCATTCCTTTGCTGGTCGGGCTCGTCAATCCGTTGCTCAATCTGTTGGTCACGCCGTTGTTGACGGCATTAGGATTGCAAATTGGCCAGGTGACCGTGATTCAACATGGCCTGACTTGCAACGCCCCGCAAATCGTTCATTGAAAGCATCAACAATGAGAACCACCTCCGCAATCGAAGAGCTCGACCTGTACGTCTGGGAAGGCAAGGCGGACATTGTCGACCGCGTCGCCCGGTGCATGGCGAGCTTCGACGTCGAAGTGATCCGCGCCGACAACGCGGAGATCTCGCCCGAGCGCGCCGCATTGCGGCCGTCACTGGCGATCATCAGCGTGACGATGATCGAAATCGGCGCAGCGTTCCTGCGCGACTGGCAGGCCAACATCGGCATGCCGGTCGTCTGGGTCGGCGCGGCGCGCGATCACGACGCTTCGCAGTATCCGCCCGAGTATTCGCACATCCTGCCGCTCGATTTCACGTGCGCCGAGCTGCGCGGCATGATCGGCAAGCTCGTTACGCAACTGCGGGCGCATACGGCCGAAACGTCGCATCCGACCGAGCTCGTCGCGCACTCGGAATCGATGCAGGCACTCCTGCACGAAGTCGATACATTCGCCGACTGTGACACCAACGTGCTGCTGCACGGAGAAACCGGCGTCGGCAAGGAGCGCATCGCGCAACTGCTGCACGAAAAGCATTCGCGCTACCGGCACGGTGAATTCGTGCCGGTGAACTGCGGTGCGATTCCCGACGGCCTGTTCGAATCGCTGTTCTTCGGTCACGCGAAAGGATCGTTCACGGGCGCGGTTGTTGCGCATAAAGGCTATTTCGAACAGGCGGCCGGCGGCACGCTGTTCCTCGACGAAGTCGGCGATCTGCCGCTGTACCAGCAGGTCAAGCTGCTGCGCGTGCTCGAGGACGGCGCGGTGCTGCGCGTCGGCGCAACGTCGCCGGTCAAGGTCGATTTCCGCCTGGTCGCGGCGAGCAACAAGAAGCTGCCGCAACTCGTGAAGGATGGCCTGTTCCGCGCCGATCTCTACTACCGGCTCGCGGTGATCGAGCTGAGCATTCCGTCGCTGGAAGAGCGCGGCGCCGTCGACAAGATCGCGCTGTTCAAGTCGTTCGTCGCACAGGTCGTCGGCGAGGCACGGCTCGCCCAGTTGTCCGATCTGCCGTACTGGCTGACGGACTCTGTCGCAGACAGCTATTTCCCCGGCAACGTGCGCGAACTGCGCAACCTCGCCGAGCGCGTCGGTGTGACGGTGCGGCAGACGGGCGGGTGGGATGCCGCGCGGTTGCAGCGGTTGATCGCGCACGCGCGCAGTTCGGCGCAGCCGGTACCGGTGGAGAGCGCGGCCGAGGTCTTCGTCGATCGCAGCAAGTGGGACATGAACGAGCGCAACCGCGTGATTGCGGCGCTCGACGCCAACGGCTGGCGGCGTCAGGATACGGCGCAGCAGCTCGGTATCAGCCGCAAGGTATTGTGGGAAAAAATGCGCAAATATCAGATCTTTGACGAGGAGCCCGAGACCCGCGAAAGTGAGTAATTAATGAGATAAAATCGCGCTGAATTACAACGACACGGGCGGGAATAGAACTTCATGAGCCATATGACGGGGTTGGGAAAGGCGTGCGTGTTGCTCGCCGTGGTGGGAGGCATGCAGGGCGCTTATGCGCAGAGTCTGGCGGACAGCGGGTCGCCGGCAGTACAGCAGGCGTCGGCGCCGGTGGCCGCGATTCCGGTGGTCGATCCGCAGGTCCAGACATCGGTGCAGCCGCAGGCAGGTGAGTCGACGGGGCCGAGCACGGTTGACGACCTGCAGCGCCAGATCCAGGCGCACTCGCTGACGGAAATGCGCACGAGCTACAACGGCAGCTACGGTGCGAGCCTGCTGTTCAACGTAAAGGACGGTGCGTATTTCGTCGCGCTGTTCCAGCAGAAGGCGTTCTGGCGCGTGATCAAGACTTATGACGAATCGCGTGCGGAAGCGATCTACCGCGATTTCTCGCATCAGGCGGAGCGGCTGGCCGTAAACGAACTGCGGGCAGCGAAGCTGGAATCGCAGAAGGCGCAGATGGACAAGCAGATCGAAGTCACGCAGGATCGCGCGCGGCGTCTGCAGGCGGATATCTCGATCGCACGCCAGCAGCAGGCGGCAGTCGCGGATCGTCAGAAGAGCGTACGTAACGAGACGGCCGCATTGCAGGCGCAGCAGGCCGAGCTTCAGTCGCAACTGCGGGCGTTGCAGCAGCAGGTGCGTTCGTTGCAGCGGGAGGCCGACGCCGGTTTGCCGACGACGGCACGCTGAACCCGGCAGCGGTGCGGCGACATGCCGCGCCGGCCGCACAAGTAAAAAGGGCAAGCCGGTTGGCTTGCCCTTTTGTTTTACTGGCCGTCCGGCACGATTCGCCGGCGGCGCGTCACGATCACCGGCCCGTTGCCGCCGCGGGAATCCGACGGCGAAGCGTTGCCGGATGCGTCGCCGGCATCGCGCGGTGCGCCGTAGCTTTCGCGCGGCTCACGGGGTTCGCGCGGGGCGCCGTAGCCCTCACGCGGCTCACGCGAGC